>JJNX02000015.1 GCA_000681355.2 Peptococcaceae bacterium SCADC1_2_3 | reverse complement strand
AAAATAGCAACCGACCATTGGAAGCCTTACGAAAATTTTATTCCTAAAGAGCTGCATGTCCAATCCAAGACGGAGACATTTACCGTAGAGGGTTACAATAGTTTGTTTCGTCACTTTCTTGCAAGGATGCGAAGAAAATCGAAATGCTACAGCAAAAGCAAGGAGATGCTCAAATATTCTGTCATTCTTTTGATGTTAAAGTGGAACGATGGCTTGCAAGATATGCTAAATTAACAATGCCAAAGTCTCCTTCTTTGATTTTTTCCGGATTGGTGGTAAAGATAAGGTTGCCGTTTCGGTCGTCAGTCGTCAGTTGTTGGTCGTCAGGGGACTTTTGCAAGGCAAATACTTTTTGCTTATCCAGGTCAAAGCCGATGACTTTTAGTTTTTTGGGCAAACACTTCTGCTAAAGGCAGGCCTACGTAACCGAGACCGATAATACAGACCATTGAGCTTTCCAAAACTTATTAATCCTCGTTTCTAAAAGTTAACCAAGAATAAATTCGCCAGGAAGAAGGTGTAAAAATGGATTGGAAAAACCATATTCATTTAGATCCGGCAGTATTACTCGGGAAACCGGTAATAAAAGGTACCCGGCTTTCGGTAGAGTTTATCTTAAGTCTTTTTGCTGCTGGATGGTCAGAAAAACAGATTCTTGAGAATTACCCCTTTTTAAAACCGGAAGACCTACGTGCCGTATTTGCATTTGTTGCCGATTACATGAAAGAAGATGCTTTATACCCGCTGCAAGGTGAGGTTGGGTAATGTTATTTTTAGCAAATGAAAACTTTCCCTTAGAAAGCATCCGGAAGTTAAGAAAGGCAGGTTATGATGTAGTTAGCGTTAGCGAGGACTCTCCCGGTATAGAGGATAAAGAAATTCTTTTCCGAGCGCGCAAAGAAAATAGAATTATCCTCACTTTTGATAAAGGTTACGGGAATATGATCTACCAGTTTAAAATGCCCATTCCAAAAGGAATAGTCCTTTTTCGCTTTGATCCAGCTTCTCCTGATGAACCATATCAAGTAATAATTTGAATACTTCTTAAAAACATTATCCAATTCCAAGGTATGTTTACTGTTATTGATAGAAATAAAATACGTCAACGGCGCCTATAAAATTCTGGCCTGCCGCCTTATCTGGAAGCAAGGGGACGTTCTTTTTGCTTCATAGATTTTACACAAAGTTTTGCTTTTATGGCGAAGGTTGGGTGATGCTTTGCGCAGTTCCCTGGAGACCAGGGCGGCTTTGATAAAATGGTGCCTGGCGCCCAAAATTGTAACTATTTTTATTTGCGCTTTTTACCTTTTAATTCCAATCTTCCATTAGTTTGTCCAGGATCTCTAGGCTGGATATCTGCCCAATTTTTTGGGTTATCTCGTCAGGATCTGCCCCAAAGCGCCGCACCATAAATTTGCAAATGTCTTCCCGGGCTTTCTCTATTCTTCCTTCTATTCGCTCTTCCTTGACCCATTCCTGGTAAACGGGTGATTGCATCACCATTTCCCTCCTTATCATTGAATATACCACTTCCGCCGCATACTTACCCCCGGCTAAAATACCCATCACAGCTAAAAGGTCCTGCCGTAGGGCTTCATCCTTAATTTTACTTACTACCGTAATGCTTTCTTGTAAAACTTGCTCTGCTTCTTCCCCTTCCTTTCCTTTTTTGTTTTTATTTTACCACAAACTAGCTAAAAGAAAAATAAATTTTGGCGGAAGACGACATCGGGCGGGGGTGAACCCCGCCTTTATTTATTAATATTTTATTTTAGGCCACTAAAAGTAGAAATGGAATTCCCTTGTCCTTCGTGATAAAATATAGGTAAACCAGATTTTTGACAGGCACTGTAAAGACTTTACAGTGTCGCGGTCAGAAAATCGTTATTGAGATTGTTCCTGCGGTTTAACAGAATATAGATAGAAGGAAGGTCTTATATGAAAGCAAATTTGACTATTGATGAATTTCCTATTGTTAAAGATGCTCTCCAGAGAGAATTGGTCTTATTAGAGGCAAAGCTCCGATTAATCAAGAAAGAAGTTAATGGATTTGAGAAAGAGTTTAATATGTCTTCAAACAAATTTATCCAGGATTTTGAACAGGGTATACTTGGAGATGACAAGGCGTTTTTTGAATGGTGGGGATTGGTGCAAGGCGCTAAAAAGCTAGAAGGGAAAATGGCAAAAATCAAGGCGGTGCTATTTTCTTGATATCAACTTATTTCAAGAGGGTCGAGCAGAGAATAGCGAAGACAAAAATTGTAATTGATAAAAAAATAGACTTCAAGGAAATAGATAGTGACGAAGGAATGGTTCGTGGCACAATTGTTTTTATAAACGGTTATGTACTTGAATTTATGGAATATGTCGAACAACAGAAAAGATTAAAATACAGGTTCCATTTGATGGATAAGGAAGGAAAAATGATTTTTAGATACGATAATGCTCCGCATTATAGAAACCAGACTTTTCCGCATCATAAACATACTCCTGAAGTAATTAAAGAATCAAAGGAAAAGAGTATCATTGAGGTTTTAAAAGAAATTGAGACATTAATTTTAAAGGTGTAAGTCAGCATTATTTTCTTGATAGCATTATTTTCTTGATAAACTTATGAAGCAAGGGGACGTTCTTTTTGCTTCATAGATTTTGCGCAAAGTTTTGCCTTTCTGACGAAGGTTGGGTGAGATGGAATTTCCTAATCCTCGGATAATATTTGTTGAAGAAAACGAAAAAATACCCGATATTCTCCAGTTAAGAATCAAGATTCCTAAACAAGGAGGGATAGGGGTCAGGTCTTGAAATATCACTTTTTACTATCTTATTATTAATTAAGGGGTTTTCCAATTGTTTTATCTTACTGCTCATGATAAAATAAAACCAGGTTAAACCTTGCTTTGGGCAGGCGAGTCAATGAGCACCGAAACCCCGGCCATAAAAATGGGTGAACACAGGTTTTGGGCAGGCAGGATGCCTACCCTACGAGCCTGTGCCACCTGATTAAAAGGCTGTTCCATTTATCAAAAATGCTCCTGCTTCACATATTAACTATCATTCCTTCGAAGAAGAGTTGCGGCAGGCAATTGCGGTCAGGCATTGAGTATTTCAGTCCACCTGGAGCAGAACAGCAAGAAGAAGAGCAATTAAACCAGGCATTGGGCAGAATAGACCAAAAGGGGGTTAGAAAATGGGTATAGTTTCAGACAAAAAGGTGGCAGATACCACACTTGGCGAGCTGAAGGAGTTAATCCGAGAAGTTATCCTTGAGACTATTGACCCCGACTACGGGCTCGAATTACGGGAAGAGGTAGTAGAAGCATTGCGAGAGTCCCTCAAAGAGAAAAAGAGGGGTGAGGGTATGCCACTGGAGGAAGCCAGAAACAGATTAGGGCTTAGATAGTGTACCAGATAGTAATCCTGTCAAAGGCGTTCCATTCATTAGAATCACTGGATAAGCTTACCGCTAAGAGAATCTTGGATAAGTTATCCTGGCTTTCACAAAACTTTGACAATATAACTCATTCACCGCTTAAAGATGCTTTTTCTGGAACTTATAAACTGAGAGTCGGGGAGTGGCGAGTAATCTATAGTTTTGATGTAGATAAGCGTGTCATCACTGTGCATCTGATTGGACACCGAAGAGACATTTATAAACTACATTGAGCAAATCGCCCAGAATGCCCGCGCCCTGGTGGACGGGTGTCTAGACCTAGGCGGCGGAAGATGATGGCCAGTTCATTAACCAAGGCAATGTTTAGGTCTCGCTGGACATGTCTGCCGACAGGCATGTGTTTTCAATAACCTTAGCTTCTTCAGCGGTGCGGATATCCGGAGCACAGTAAACAGAGCCGGTCACTATTCGGTAAAGGTTGGCCACCAGTCGGGTGGTTTGGGCATCCATGCCGGCCACGATTTTGGTAATGATTTGCACAGGGTGTGTTCATCGTCGCCAGGGTTGACTCGCTCCGAAGGGAAGCGAAGGGACGTTCTTTTTGCTTCATTAATATTGACAGGCTACGATTTACTGCCTTCCTGCGCTATTGAAACAACTATCAACCCATCAATTTCCTTAAAGTCACCATTGTTATGTGTTACCAGGGGAATTCCGTAACGAAGTGCTGTTGCTGCAATCCAGGCATCTTGAACTGAAATCGGAGCTCCTTTCGCCTGCCTCTCAACTCGAATCCCGGCCCAAATTCTGCATAATTCTACGTCAAATGGCGGCACTATATATTTCTTGATTACCAACTCAAGTTGAACCAGGCGTTTTTTACCCCAGCGGCGGATATATGCCCACTGGTATAATTCAGCAACTGTCATAAATGAAACCACCAAATACTTGTCTTGCAAATAAGGTCTATATAACCAAGCACGGGTGTCTCTTTTAAACAAAAAGGAAACAACATCTGTATCAATTACCAAGGCGTCCACTTAACACATTCCCTGCTGTTTGTTTAAACTACGTAAGCTGTAAATTACTTCAATCATTTCATCAACAGATTCATCTTCAGGCCAAGAATCTACCGTTAAATCTTCAAGTTGATTAACCGTTGAAACTCTTTGTTCTTCAGCCAGTTCAGAAAGCGTTATCTTTTTCCAAAACGCATCAATATCAAAATCGTGAAGTTGATCGTCTGCACCTTTTTTAATTACATTCTGGCGCAACATTTTAGAAATTGCCTCGACCAGTTTAATTTTTTCTTCAGGTGATAAATTTTCAGTAGCTTCAATAAGTTCTTCCAATCCCATTTCATTTACACCCCCACGTCAAATAGAAATCTGGTTATTTATTCATTCAAAAATGCTCTAATTGCAGTTTACGCTATGGGGACGCTCGAACCGTCCCCATAGCCTCACATAGCTCAGCTAACTTCTATAATAAATAAATTACGCTGTAGTGCTAATTACAGTTTACACTGAAAAGCTCACGTTAGCAATCCTTTCAATAGAGACGCAGTGATGAGCTTTTCCCGAATCCTTTCCTGTCGTCTCCTTGTCTTTCCTTGTCTTTCGCTCATAAATGTTTTGCCGCGGCAGAAAGAAGCTGCCTTTTGCGCGCTGCCTTGGCCTGTTCATATTCTTTTTGGGCTTCCCGGGCTTTATCCAGAGGAAAAGAGTTTTTCTGCAGTTCGGCTTTAAAATCGGCCAGGGGGGTCTGTTGGGGGTCAGGTCTTGAAATATCACTTTTTACTATCTTATTAATTAGCGGGGGTTTTCCAATTGCTTTACCTTTCTGCTCATGCTAAAATAAAACCAGGTTAAACCTTGCTTTAGGCAGGTATATAGATGAGCACCGAGACCCCGGCAATAAAAATGGATGAACTGCTCAAAAGATTATTTCACTTATCAAAAAAGCCTTTAATTAACCTTTTGAACGCTCTCTACGATGACTACCTGGACGAAACAGCCCAGGTAGATTACGGCAGCACTGAATTTATTCGGGATGACTTAGTTAAAAGCATAGCCGATACCTTTATAAATATTTCCTTTGGTAAAACTATTTACCGCTACCATATTGAATTTCAAACCACCCACGACAAAAATATAGTAATTAGAATGTTCCGCTATGGTTTTGAAAAGGCTAAAGAAACCCTGGACTTAACAGATTTAACTAGACCTGTAGAGATGGAATTTCCTAATAAAAATAAAGATACCCAAACAGGAAACACTGCTCTACCAGGTACCGGTTCTTAAATATTGGTTGTATGACACCCAACAGCTCTATGCCAAAAAGATGTACCTTTTACTTCCTTTGCAGGTTTTTAAACTTCGCAAATACTTAAAAACCAAAGGGAAAATGGATGAGGTGGCTTATCAAAGTTTGGTGAGAACAGCCGAAGAAACCATTCGGACCATTGGGCAAGCTTTAGAAGAAAGAAAGGTAACTTTAGAAGACACCGGGGAAATGAATGCTATTCTGGTAAATATAATGGAGTACTTATACGGCAAATATGGCGATTACCGTAAAATTGACCAGGAGGTGAAGGAAATGATTAAAACTTTCTATGACCCTAAATTGGTGGAGGAAGGAAAGATTGAAGGGAAGATGGAAAAAGCCCGTGATGCCATCTGTAATTTTATGGTGATAAAATTTAACGTAGACTATGACGAAATGATGGGAAAAATCCAGCAGGTGGCCAACCAGGAACTTCTTGACAGCCTCATGGAAGAGTTATTTGCCGCTAACACATTAGAAGAATCCCAAGACATTATTAGAAGAGCAGTTGGTAAATCTTTTCAGTAAACGAAGGAAGCAAAAAAAACGTCCCCTTGTTTTCCCTTGCTTCGATCCAGGCCATATATGAAAGTAAAAGAAAGATTTCAATCTTCTTGACCAGGCCTACCATCCAAAATAAAATTAAAAGATGAAAAACAAAAAGAAGTGAGCCGGAAATGGATAAGAATCTTCTGGAAAGAATCACGATTGATCCAGGCGTGCTTTGTGGCAAGCCTGTGATTAAAGGGACACGAATTTCTGTTGAAATTATCTTGGAAAAACTTGTCCAGGGGTACAGCTACCAAAAAACAGTAAAAGAATATGATATTCAAGAAGAAGATATAAAAGCTGCTTTACTTTATGCTCAAAAAACAATAGCCAACGAAGAAGTTTACGAAGCAATATGAAATTAAAATTTTTGGCTGATGAAAATATTTCAAGGCATCTTGTTAATTTGCTCCGGGAACAGGGTGATCACGTTTTCTGGATTCGCGAACAAGAAAGAGGAATAAGTGATTTAAATATTATCGAAAAGCTGACAAAGAAGATTTGATTATAATCACAAACGACAAGGATTTTGGTTATCTAATTGTTAAGCAAAGGCTCAAATGCCCCGGAGTAATTTTTATAAGAAAGGAACTACTGGTGGACATGGAAATAGTTCCGTATTTCAACCAGGAGCATTTCCCTGAAAAGCATCCTGAATTATATTAAAAACAAATCCGGCGTCCTTAATTGCCATCACGGCATCTTCCAAATCATATTCCTCAGTAGGAATGAAATCCTCGGCGCCATAAAAGCTCAACTCCCTCTCCTTGCGTAGGCGCTTGGAAATCCTCTTTATCTCGTCCAGATTCTTGTCCAGAACCGAAGGAAGAAGGCAGTGGTGCTTTTCCAATGTCCGGCCCACATCATGTACCTTCGGTACTTCTATACCAACTGCCCGAAGGATGGCTTTGAGCAAAAGCTCAACTAGTTCCTGAGCCTCTCTGACCACATCAGAGTAAGCCTCGTTGTCTTTGTAAAAACTCAGCGCTTGTAAACGAACCCGGGCTTTTTTTAAGTAGGCAGCGGATAATTCATCCTTTTTCACAGGCTTATCCCTCCAGGGTGACCTATATTTACCAATTGCCATTCCCATGTATTATTCTGCCGCACTTTCCGTGCTCCCGACCGGACCAGGATTCTTCCGGTTGCGCTGATAATATATGCAATTAAGCCGGTGGGATCGTAAATTATTAAATGGTGTTCAACCAGGTCGTAATAGACCGGTTGTAGTTTGAGCGCTTCCTCTCCAGAAAGGATGTAAGGAGAAAGTTCACAAAAAATATCTTCTTGTTCATAAATTTCCTGGGCCAGGGCTTCGTGGTTCATTTCTATATTTTCCACAAATTCTTTAAGACGGCTGCTCAAACCGGAAGCCTTTTCCAGTATAATTAAAAGGTCGAGGTCTGAATTATGCCGGTTATCCCCCCGGGCATAGGAACCAAAAATAGCGCACCCCAGCAGGGAAACACCATAATAGTTTATAATTTCATTAAGAATAGCAATAATATAACGCTGATGGTTTGGAGAAAAAGCTTTCAGTTGCGTTAGAATGCTTTCCAACATCAAGAATCTCCACCTATAAGGCGATATTTTATTCTTTTTTGATCAGGATAACTCCTGTTGAAAGCTAAAATCCCGATTATGTTATCTTTCTACGATTTATATTTTATCACAGAGATACAAAAGATACAATTGAACTACTCCATCAAACAATATCTTTGTTTCCGATTTAACTGCTGGGGGTCAGGTCTTGAAATATCACTTTTTACTATCTTATTATTAATTAAGGGGTTTTCCAAGGGAAGATGGACGCCGAAGCTTACCGAACCAACCGGCAGCCCAAATGCCTGTTTTAAAGTTATCATTACCCGCAGGTTAACCTCTTCCGGTAAAGTAGGGTAATTAGTTGTAGTTGTACAATGAAGCAAAATTATTTTTTCAGTTCCCGCCTTGTTTAATACACTTATCGCTTCTTCTACCTCTCCTAAGGAACATCTAATTCGTCCAGGAAATCCGCACTTTCAAGGATCGGCAACTTTTTGTAAATTATGGCGAAACTTCTGGTCAAACAGAGCATTTTTTAAACCCTTAACAATTTCTTCTTTTTGGCATTCAACATCAATAACGCTGTTTGCCCTAATCCTACCTTGGTGAATTTATTGAAAGCCCTTAATTTTAGCCGGCGGGCGGGGAAACCGGCTTCACCCGCTGACATATACCACCGCCAAGCAGTTGATTCCGGTGGCCAATAAGCACATTATTTACTTTGTTTTTGAAATAACTGGCTTTTTGTTGCTTGCTGTTAGGAGAGCATTTTGCTTTTATTTTACCATCTAAAAAATCCTGCTAAAACATGGCTTATAAAATTATTTTTTTTATAAGTTCCTAAAAACAAGGTAAAACTTGTTATATAGCGAATAATTAAATAGAAAAGCCTTTTCTATGATTTTAGGGGATGAATTAAAATGTATCGGCCGGGCAAGTTGGTTATGTTTTTGGTGTTTTTTTTGAGCTTATCGCTGCTGGTTTTTGCCGGCCTCAGGATAGTAGGGTTGTTGCCTTTTATTGATAGCACGCCCCAAGGGGAACAGGAGAAACTTTCCGCTAAAAAAGGAAATGGTGAAGAAATACCTAGGGAAAAAACAAAAGAGACATCCAGGGAAACGCCTGCAAATACACCGGAGGGCTTTGCCGGCACGCCGCCTGAAACAACAGCAGGCAAGTCGTTTTCCTCACGCCAGGAGATTGAAGCCCACTTCACCACCAAGCTAATGATCATCTGCAGATATTACGAAGGAAGATTAAACAGCTTGCTCGGTTCGACGTGGAACGAGTACCACACCGCCCAAAAGCAAGGACAGAAGGTTTCTGTAGTTTCCCTGGCCAAAAAATATATTGCCGCCGGAAGCGCTTTGGAAAGAGAATGCGACCAAGAATTTTACGCCGTTTTAACCGATTTTAAAGCCGAGCTTCGGAAAAACTCCTTTCCCCTGGACAAGGCCCTTGAGGCCCAAAGTGAATACGAAAAGACCAAGGCTGCCCGCAAAAAGCAAATCTTTCATACCGCGGCAAAAAATATTTTACCCCATAAATTCTGATTCCAAAAAACATAGCAGGAAAAACGACAAAAAAGTAGAATATTTTAGATCAATAAGAGACGAATAAATTTCCAGGAGAAAAAAATAATGAATTACGATGTTATTGTGGTGGGTGGCGGCCCGGTAGGTTGCGCCGTAGCCAGGGACATTGCCGCTGCCGGCTACCGGGTACTTGTTTTGGAGGAACATCAAGAAATAGGCGCACCGGTCCAGTGCGCAGGTTTGATTAGTAAAAGAGCCCTGGAAATCTCCCGGGTTCCCTCAACGGTTGTGCTTAACCGGTTAAATGGGGCCGTAGTTTACGCCCCCGGAGAAAACATCCTCAGGCTGGAAGGAAAGAAAGTATATGCCCTGGTAATTGACCGCCGGGCTTTTGACCGTTCCCTGGCCGAACAGGCCAAATACGCCGGAGCCGAAATGATTTGCGGTATGCGGGCAGTTAAATTTACCTACGTACCCGAAGGAATTTTGGTGGAAGCAAAAAATGGGGAAGGTGAAAGCTGCTTTTTTTCCGGCCGTTTGTTAATTGGCGCTGACGGACATAATTCTGCCGTTGCCCGCTGGCTGGGCATATACCAGCCTCTAGAAAAAGTATTCCTTTACGCCGCAGAAGTATCGTTATCAGAGGGCAATGGCCGTTTAGCCCATATATTTCTTGACCGTGGCCTTGCTCCCGGCTGGTTTGGGTGGATTTTTCCCGCCGGCAACGACCGGGCCAGGGTAGGGATAGGCAGTCCCCTATTGGGAACGGAAAGCAAAAGAGAATCCCCCCGTTTACTTTTTAACCAGTTAGTTAACCGGTATCCGTTTCTTTTTCGGGAAATGAAGGTTCTGCAAAATACCAGCGGGGTCATTCCTATTGGCTTTTTAAGGCAAGCGTACGCGGCACATGTACTGTTGGTTGGAGAC
Source organism: Peptococcaceae bacterium SCADC1_2_3 (assembly GCA_000681355.2). GTDB lineage: Bacteria > Bacillota > Desulfotomaculia > Desulfotomaculales > Nap2-2B > SCADC1-2-3. The sequence goes on along the minus strand of JJNX02000015.1, from coordinate 26,947 downwards.
GCGGCCGCTCACACCAAGCCTGTTTCGGGAGGGGGGCTTTATTTCGGTCTGCGGGCGGGAGAGGACTGCGCGGGTACGGCAATTAAAGCCTTGCGGGCCCGGAACTTTACCCTGGATTTTTTAAGCGCTTACCAGGAAAAGTGGGAAGCGACCATTGGACAAGAAATATGCTGTGGCCTAAAACATAGGGAAGTATTTTTGGAAATGAAAAATGAAGAAATAAGTCTCCTTGTCTCTTTTTTAAACAAACCTATTTGGCAAAAACTTATTCTTAAATACAGCGACCTGGACTACCACTCCTGGCTTGCTGCCCGGCTGGCCTTTGTCCCGGCCTGGGCAAGCCACTTTTTGAGTGGCGGTTTAAAAAATTTAATAAAAAAATAACCCATCAAAAAGATGGATAAAAAAGATTGGCAATTTCGTTTTCCTATTTTAATATAAGGCCCCAACAATTTTCACCAAAACAAAAGTGTTTCTTTGTCTTTTAGCTCAAACAGTAGTTAATAAAATAAGGGATACCTTAAAACAAAAAGGTTGGTTAGATGAGGAAAAGGGGAATGCCTTAATTAGCAAGGGCTTTAGTGTTTGAAAGGGTGAAGTTGGGTTAAAAAAGAATTAAATTTCAAGCAGGATTTTTTTATTTTACGTCAAACTAATTCTTAATAATGAAAAAATTTATTTTAGCCTTGCAGCTTTTAACCCGCCTGCATATTTTTAATCTTCCTTTTGACGAAGTAACTTACGGTAAGTCGTCCATGTATTTTCCGTTGGTGGGTTTCCTGTTAGGCGTTATCTTGGTTTTTTTATACCTGGGATTAAATTACGTTTTCCCCGTCCTGGTGGTAGCAGCCCTGCTTATTACGGGGTTGATATTTTTAAGCGGCGGTTTGCACCTTGATGGTTTTATGGACACCATGGACGGAGTTTTAAGCGGCCGCCCACCGGAACGCAAGCTTGAAATTATGCGTGATAGCCGGGTAGGTGCTTTTGGAGTAGTTGGGCTGGTCATCCTCTTGCTCTTAAAATTTGCTCTCCTGTCCTGTCTGCCGGCTCAAGTTATACCCCGGGTTTTAATTCTCATGCCTGTCTTAAGCCGTTGGGGAATGGTTTACGCCATCGCCCGTTTTCCTTATGCCAGACCACAGGGGATAGGCATTTATTTGGCTAAATACACTAAAAGCAGGGAGTTGGCCGTAGCAGCCTTATTGGGGTGTGGAGTAGCCGCTTTAAATGGAGGAGCAGGATTAATTTTATTTATCTGGTTAACTTTTTTAGCTCATTTTTTAGCCTTGTTATTTACCCGTCAATTGGGTGGGCTAACCGGCGATACTTACGGGGCCATTAATGAACTTTTAGAAGTTATTTTGCTTTTGACTATTTTTCCCTTACTAAAACTCCCCTTCCTTAATTTTTGGTGGTAGGTGATGTTTAAAAGTGTTTTCCCAGGATTTCATACCCGGGCACGGGGGTAATTTGTTTCAGGCGGCAAAGCATTATGGTTTTTTACCCCGTGAGCTTGTTGATTTTAGCGCCAACATTAATCCTTTAGGGCCCTCTATTAAAGTAATTAAAGCTATTAATGATAATCTTTGGCAAATAAGCCATTATCCTGACCCTGATTGTACCTTAATCCGGCAAGCTTTATCCTTGCACTTAAACGTGTCCCCGGACAATTTGCTGGTGGGAAATGGAACCAGTGAACTGATTTATCTGCTGGCAGAAACGTTAAATATCCGGCACGCCCTAATTTTACCTCCTGCTTTTAGTGAGTATGCCCGGGCCGTATTCACTCATGGGGGTAAAGTAAGCCATGTGGAACTTAACGAAGAAAATGACTTTTCTTTACCTTTAGCTGAGCTTACCAAAGCCATACCGGGGGCTGAGGCTCTTTTTTTATGCAATCCCAATAACCCTACCGGCAGTTTAATCTCCCGGGTGGAATTAAAGGTTATCTTAGATACGGCGGCGCGTTTTAACCGGCCGGTAATAGTGGACGAAGCCTTTATGGACTTTGTGCCGGAAAAAGAAAATTATACGGCCCTACCTTACCTGGATAACTATCCTAACCTTATAGTTCTTTACTCGCTAACTAAAATTTTAGCCATTCCCGGGTTGCGCTTAGGGATAATAGTGGCGGCAAGGAGCTTGATTAAAAAACTGGCTCAAGCTAAAATTCCCTGGAGTGTAAATACTTTAGCGCAAATAGCAGGAAAAGCCGGCCTAGAGGACGAAGAATACTTAATGAATACTTACCGGTTAGTTAATCAAGAAAAAGCCTTTCTGGTAAGCCGGTTAAATAAACTGCCTGGCTTAAGACCATTGCCCGGCGCGGCCAATTTTCTCTTAATTGATATTACCAAAACGGGATACGGTGTTCGTGAATTAGTCCGGAAGCTGGGTTCAAAAGGCATTCTGGTGCGGGATTGTACTAATTTTAGCGGCCTGTCCAGGTCGTATATCCGCATTGCGGTGCGGGGGCGAGAAGAAAATAGAGCTCTTTTAGCCGCCTTACAGGAAATACTTTAAGTGGCACAGGCCCGTAGGGTAGGCATCCTGCCTGCCCGAAGCCTGTGGTTGATAAAAGGTTGGAGATTGAAAAATAGAGGGGAGGAAAATCCTCTGACCTGTCGAATTTATCTGGTAAGACATGGTGAAACGGCCTGGAACACCCAACTTAAATTTCAGGGACACGCCGATATTGCTCTTTCTTCAAAGGGCCTGGTCCAGGCCGAAAAATTAAGCCGGCGTTTGGCTAAATGTGAAATTGCGGCTGTTTACGCCAGCGACCTAACCCGGGCTTGTGAAACGGCCCATATTTTAGCCAGGCCCCATCACCTCAACGTAACACCGTGTCGCGCTTTTAGAGAAATAAATTTTGGCCTTTGGGAAGGGTTAACCATAGAAGAAATAAAAAAAGAATACCGGGAATTATTGCGCCGGTGGTGGCGCGGGCCATTGGAAACCCGGGTGCCCCAGGGAGAAACCCTGGACGAAGTTGTCAATAGGGTTAATAGTCTGGTTAAGGAAATCGTAGTTAAACATGCTACCCAGCAAATAATCATCGTGAGTCACGGAGGCCCCATCAGAGCTATTATAGGAACGGTACTAGGTATGGATCTTAATCAATACTGGCGTTTACGTTTGGATAATAGTTGTCTTAATATTATTGATTTTCCTGCTTTAGACAAGGGTATTGTGGCTCTTTTAAACGACTGCAGTCACCTGGAATGTAGGGATTAGGATGTAGGGGCTAGGATGTAGGGGCTAGGATGTAGGGGAAACGAAAACGTAGGGGCTAGCTAAATCCTAAATCCTAAATCTTAAATCTTAAAGAGATCTGCGAGTCTGGCAAAAAAATAATGGTGGTTGGTGGTTTCCTGACGACCGACGACAGAATGGTTAGGTGAAGCAAGCGTGTCCTTGACGGCAAAGCGGATTACCTGTGTTTTCTTTTTGGGAGTTTTTATTTTTGTTTTGCTTATCGGACGCCTTTTTTGGCTCCAGATAGTTCTAGGCGGGGAATTAAAGCAGCAAGCAGCGCAAATACGGGCTAAAAATATTACTACCTGGCTTCCCCGCGGTAACATTTACGATTGTAACCATAATATTTTGGTCACCAGCACTCAGGGGTATTCTATTTATTTATTTTCTGATAAACAAGAAAAAAATGCCCGTCAAACAGCCTTTAAGATAGCGCAAATTTTAAAAATAAACCCGGAAGAAGTATATAAAAAAATCACCCGGCAGCACGGTTATGTTTTAATTAAGACCGGTGTAGATAGTGAAAGCACTGACCTTTTGCGCTCACAGAATATAAAAGGCCTTGAAATGGGGGAAACAGGCACCCGCCAGTACACCCAGGAAGACCTGGCGGCTCATGTTCTTGGTTTTGCGGGTACTGACAGTCAGGGCTTAACCGGTCTGGAAGTAAGTTATGATGAAGTACTCCGGGGCAAGGCAGGACACCTGGTCATGGAAAAAGACGCCCAGGAACGCCAATTGCTCCAAACGCTTACCCTTGCTTCTCCTGCCTCGCCCGGTAATAATTTAGTTCTTACGCTTGACCAGACTATTCAATTTTTTGTCGAGCGGGAACTGGATAGAATTAGGGCTACTTATAAACCCAAACAGGCCGTGATTATTGTTATGGCCCCAAAAACAGGAGCTATTCTGGCGTTGGCGTGCCGGCCTGCTTTTCACCCTGACCGGTGGGAAAAAACAGCCCCGGCAATTTGGGAGAAGAACCCGGCTATTTCTTTTAACTATGAACCCGGTTCAACCTTTAAAATGTTCGTGGCCGCGGCCGCCCTGGAAGAAAAGGTGGTTAGGGAAAACGAGTATTTTTATTGTTCCGGAAAGGTTAAAATACAAGGAAGACAGTTGGCTTGCTGGAAGGGGGGAGGCCACGGTAGTATTTCTTTTAAAGAAGGAATTCAAAATTCCTGCAACACGGTGTTTATTCAAACAGGTTTAAGGCTGGGTAAAGAGCGTTTTTATAAATATTTACGTGATTTTGGCTTTGGGGCGAGAACCGGCGTTGACCTGCCGGGCGAAGAAGAAGGAATTATTATTCCGCCTCATGAGGTTACCCCCCTTAATTTAGCCACCATGGCCATAGGTCAATCGGTAGCGGTAACGCCGCTCCAAATGCTCACCGCCACCTGCGCCATTGCTAACGGAGGTTATTTATACCAGCCTTATATTGTCCAGGCTATTGAAAAACCAAATGGCGAGAAGGTTAAAGTTGCCAAGCCCAAATTAATCCGCCGGGTGACCTCTCCGGCTACCGCCCGTCAGTTAGCAGAATCCTTAGAAAACGTGGTCCTGGAAGGTACGGGCAAAAGTGCTTTTGTTGAAGGTTACCGGGTGGCGGGGAAAACCGGCACGGCCCAAGTGTCAGGACCAAAAGGATACCTGCCCGGTAAGTATGTGGCTTCCTTTGCCGGTTTTGCTCCGGTAAGCGACCCTAAAATAGCCGTATTGGTGTTATTGGATGAACCAAAGGGGGGGGCTTACCATGGGGGGGAGGTAGCCGCGCCAGCCTTTAGTAATGTGGTGCGGGACACGCTGCGTAAGCTGAAAGTGCCTGAAGAACTTAACGCCCAAAATTTAATAACGCCGCGGGCTACCCAAGGGCAAGCAGCCGAACCACCCGCAAAAAAAATTGTCGTGCCGAACGTTATTGGTTTTCCGCTAGCCGAGGCTCAAAATATAATCAGAGAACGCGGCCTACATTCTTGGGCGGCGGGAAGGGAAGGATTGGTAGCCGGGCAAAAACCGGCGGCAGGAAACCAGGTTTTAAATGGTACGGTTATTAACCTAGAAACCGGCCCATTTCCCGCCTTTTCGGAAAAAATAAGCGTTCCTGACTTAACCGGGCTAGCGGTAAAACAGGCCGGGATAGTACTGGAAAAACTTGGTTTATATTTAGAGCCAAAAGGGTGGGGGTTGGCGGTAAAACAATACCCCGGACCAGGCACCAAAGTGGTTAAGGGAACGATAATTAAGGTTGAATTTAAACCGTTAAACTCTTTAAATTAAGGAGAAATGCTTTTATGAGCCAAATGCTTTTTGTTAACGAGGACAATATTCCTATTATTATTGAGAGTGACGGTACGTGGTACTGGGGAAGCTGTGAGATGAAACGAAAAGATATTGTCCGTCTTTTTTCTTCCCACCTGGTAAAAACCGGCGAGCATGACTATGCCATTAATTTAAACAATGAGGTTTGCCCGGTAAAGGTAGAGGACGTTCCTTTTGTTATTACCGGGATTTTGCCGGAAGAAGAATTAAGAATATTGCTTAACGACGAAAGAATATTAGATTTACCACCAACGGAAATTGTCCTTAAAAATAATGTTCCTTACTGTTCACTTTTTTGGGATAATGATACAAAATTATCACGGTCTGCTTTTTGGCAGCTTCACTATTATTTTTTTCGAACACAGGCTTCGGGCAGGCAGGATGCTTACCCTACGAGCCTATGCCACACAGAGCACGGTTATGAAGTACGCTACCGGAATAAAGTTTGGAAAATAGTTGAGCAAAAAGGAAGGTGAGCTTGTGTTTGGCTCTAATAACGAAAAGGTAATGTTTCCTTGCGGTAAGTTAAAATTAGAAGGGGTTTTGCATATTCCGCAACCCACAGGCTTCAGGCAGGCAGGATGCCTACCCTACGAGCCTGTGCCACAAAAGGCCGTGGTTATTTGCCACCCGCACCCCCTTTACGGCGGGAATATGCATAACAGCATGATTATGACGGTAGCGACGGCTTTAGGAAAAAAGGGGCTTATTACTCTTCGCTTTAATTTTCGGGGGGTGGGAAAAAGTGAAGGGTATTTTAATGACGGCATAGGAGAAAAGGAGGACGTCAGGGCAGCCATTTCTTTTCTGGCCATCAAGGTTAAACCCCAAAAAATTGGCCTGGGCGGTTATTCCTTTGGTACGCTGGTGGCTTTTCCTGTAGCGGTTGAGGAAGATAGGGTGCAGGCACTGGCCGGCATTTCTCCTTTTATTTCTCCGCCTACCCTGTTAAACGATTATCACCGGCCAAAATATTTTATAAGCGGGAAAGAAGATGAATATGTTAACTGCCACCAATTACAAGAAATAGTAATTTCCTTACCCGAACCTAAAAAACTGGAGATCGTTGCCGGAGCAGACCACTTTTGGTGGGGAGAAGAAGAAAAGGTAGCCCAAAAAGTGGCTGATTTTTTTAAGGAGAATTTGTAAAATTACTTGACTCTACTTGACAATTCCTGCTAATAATTGTTATATTACTATTCAGGTAGGCACAGAGGAGTAAAGGCACAGAGGAGTAAAGGGAAATAAAAACAGGTTGTTTAGGCTGTAGGCTGTAGGCTGTTAGTCGCGCATAATTTCCTCTTACAGCCTAACTACCTACAGGCTATCCACCTGAACAGAACGAATGCTTAGCAGTTTAATCAGAAAGCTAAGCAGCAAATAGGCAAAAACACTTTATGCCTGTGTGCCTTTGCCCCTATGTGCCTGAGTAGTTACAATAAATAATTGGAGGGAAGATAAAAAATGGCAATTTTAGCGACAAACAAGCAAGTTCCCTTAGGAAGAATGTTATTTGTGCCCAAACAAAACTATCGTCTTGAGCAACTTGAAGTAGAAGCCAGTGGCCCATACCGCTTGAATGAAAAGGAAGACTGTTTTGTAATTCAAAATATGGACTGCTGTAAAGCTATCCTGGTTACAGTTAAAGCTAAAGACAAGGCTTGAATAACTGGAAATATTTTAAATGGGTGGTAGCTATGGAGTTAACCGCGGAACAAAAACAAGAGTATAAAAAAGCCTGGCAGGAACGGGAAGGTATTGAATTATGATTTTTGAACTTGTTTGTGAGAGGCCTCCGTTAATCAAAAAAGATTTTGGTCATGAATTATCCGACTATTTAAGGTTCAGGCACCTCAAACGCAACATTTATAGATTCATGCCGGACTGGGATAAAATAGAACCTTTGGTCAAAAAGATACCTCAAATTACCGAAAAAATGAGGTCTTCTACCCAAATTTTTTTTAAGCTGCTTACAGAAATAACGAATAATTATTAAAAAAGGAGATTGCTATATGGAGGAATTACTTGATCAAGTTTTAAATGAATTAAAACTTGTCAGGTCTGAAATTAAAGAGTTAAAACCTATCAAATCTAAGATTGAAGAGTTGGAACCGATTAAATCCGAAATTAAGGAAATTATAGCAATTCAGGCTAAGACGATGCTAACGGTTGATGGAATTATGGAAAAGGTTGCCCAAAATACCGGGCACCTTGCCGAAATAACTGAAAAACTTGATGCTATTGAGCGGGGTATGAATTTTATAAAGCTAAAACAACTGGAAACGGAAGAAGATGTTTTTTCTCTTAAAGGAGTTTTAACCGGTGGTTTAAAGTCAAAATAATTTCTTGCTATCCAAAAGCAGGGTTACAGGCCCATCGTTTATAATTTCAACCTGCATATTTGCCTGGAAGACGCCGGTGGCAAAGGGAATGTTTTTTTCCTTCAAGGCTAAAACAAAACAATGGTATAATTCCTGAGCCTTGGCAGCTTCTGCGGCCGCAGTAAAACTGGGCCGGCGGCCATGCCGGCAGTCACCAAAAAGAGTGAACTGGGAGACAACTAATATCCCGCCTTTAATTTCTATTATCGAACGGTTTAATTTACCCTCTTTATCCTGGAAGATCCTTAAGGAAGGTATTTTGTTGGCCAGATAATCAGCATCTTCCCGGCTATCATCTTGTCCTACACCCAAAAAAACAACCAATCCCTGGTCTATAGCCCCTGCTACCTCACCATTGACGGTGACGGCTCCTTTGGTAACGCGCTGCACTACGGCCCGCATATAAAAACACCTCGCGAGGTTATTTTTAAAAAATCATCAGGTGCCAGCCTAAATAAATTAGGCCGATAAAGATTACAAATAAACCGGTGGACAAGTAAAGTAATTTTATCGTTTGCTCCACGTGCCGGAATATTATTGGTTCAGCCGCATCTCCTAAGCGGGCCCGCTCCTCGGGTTTTCCTTGGTAATAATTTAAACCCCCTAATTGTATTCCTAGCGCCCCTGCCACGGCAGCTTCCGGAATGCCGCTGTTTAAACTTGGGTGCCGGCGGGAATCGCGGCGCATAATCCGCCAGGCCTCCTTAGCCCGGTAACCGGAAAGCCAAGCGGCCAAAACCAGTACCAGGCCCGTCAGACGGGAGGGTAGGTAATTAGCCAAGTCATCAAGGCGGGCCGCGGCCCAACCAAAAGCATAATATTTCTCGTTTCGGTAACCAACCATGGAATCCAGGGTATTTACGGCCCGGTAAGCCATAGCCAGCGGGGCTCCACCAAGACAAGCGTAAAACAAAGGGGAAATTACGCCGTCAACAATATTTTCGGCTACTGTTTCTATGGTAGCCCGCGTAATATCTTTTTCATCCATATTATGGGTGTCCCGGCCGACAATTTGACTTATCTTAAGCCGGGCAGTGGCTAAATCCCCCTGCTTAAGAGGAATTAACACCTTGTACGCGGCCCGGGCTAACCCTTTTGTCGCTATGGTAGTAGAAATAAGCCAGATTTCTCCTCCTAACGCGGCCCAAGGGTGAAAAAAATAAAGCAGCTTTAATATAAATAAGGTTACTGCGTAACTGCCGCCAACCACCAAAAAAACCAAAACAATCCCGGCCCTTCTCGAGGTTCGAGGTTCGAGGTTCGAGGTTCGAGGTTCTAATTTCGAACCTCGAACCTCGAGAAAAGCCACCCGGCGTAGCAACTGCTCTAAAGCCTGAATAACCTTACCTATTATAATAACAGGATGGGGCAACCAAGAGGGGTCCCCGATTAATAAATCAACAAGATAAGCCCCTATTGCGGCTAGCGCATAAAAAAAGCCACTTACCCCCCTTCTCGAGGTTCGAGGTTCGAGGTTCGAGAAGGGCCGGGCAAGTTTATTAAAGCGTAAATTTTTTGCATGTTTAAACTGCCTCTTACCACGGCGGCTAATTTATCCAAATCTTGTTCTAATTTATCAAGAAAAGTAGGTTTTTTTCCTTTGGGATTAATGGTTAAAGGAGAAAGGCCCTTTTTAATCCGTAAAACATCAAGGATATGCCGCCGGAAAACATCATTATCAAAAATACCGTGAATGTACGTTCCCCAAATTAATCCATTTGAGCTAACCGCTCCGTCTAAAAAATCAACCTTTTCACCTGATCTAAAGACAATCTTAAAAGCCGGAGCGGCCTGAGAACCAAGTTCTGTCCGGCCAAGGTGAATTTCATATCCTTTTACCCTTTCTCCCTGAAGGCCGGCTAAAAAAGCTCCGGAACCAATTACTTCACTTTCTACCTGGGTGGTTACTTTTTCCGGGGCAAAGGTAGTGGTAATGTCCAGTAAACCTAATCCTGCTTCTTTAGGAATACTTGATTCGGTACGGTATGGGTCAGCTAAAGTACGGCCTAACATTTGAAAACCACCACAAATGCCAATAACCGGTACACCCTTTTTTGCCCGGTCACAAATTTCTGCCGCCAGATTAGTTCTTTTAAGCGTAACTAAATCTTCAATGGTATTTTTACTGCCCGGAACAATAATTAAATCAGGGTATCCTAAAGGAGTACCCCGTCCAATATAACGCAAATTAACGTCTTCTTCTTCATATAGGGGGTCAAAATCCGTAAAATTAGAGATATGAGGCAGGTAAATAACCGCAATTTCTACCTCACTGCTTTTAGTTTTCTTATCTCCGGTAGCTACTTCTTCCGGAATTGTATCTTCTTCCTGAACGTTAAAACCTTGAAAATAAGGAACTACTCCTAAAACCGGGATACCTGTTTTTTCTTCCAAAAAACTAATTGCCGGCTGAAAAAGCCTTAGGTCACCCCGGAACTTGTTAATAATAATCCCCGCTATCCTTTGGCGGTCTTCCGGGGAAAGGAGCTCCAGGGTACCAACCACGGCCGCTAAGGCTCCTCCTTTATCAATATCTGCGGTTAAAAGAACAGGCGCGTTGGTCATTTGGGCCACCCGCATATTTACAATTTCATGTTCGGCAAGGTTAACCTCGGCCGGACTTCCTGCTCCTTCTATAACAATAACTTCATACTTAGCGCAAAGCTGTTCAAAAGACAGGCAGACAGCTTCCCATGCCTTAGCTACATAATTGGTATGGTACTCTTGGGCTGAAAAATTCCCTACCGGCTTACCCAGCACAATTACCTGGGAAGATGCCTGCCCGGTTGGTTTAAGTAAAATAGGATTCATTTCCACCGTAGGCTCTAAACCCGCCGCCTGGGCTTGCACTACCTGGGCCCGGCCCATTTCCCCGCCGTCTTTAGTCACAAAAGAGTTTAGGGCCATGTTTTGCGACTTAAAAGGAACGCATTGGTAGCCATCCTGCTTAAAAATACGGCATAAAGCAGCTACCAGAACGCTTTTACCTACATGAGAGGCTGTACCTTGAATCATTATTGCCCTTGCCATCATATTTTTCCTTTCTCACCCCTTCCCTCCCCCTTAAAGGGGGAGGGAAGGGGTGGGGGTAGTGATTTTAGCTCAAAAGCAAGGCCGGCAACCACAAAATAAACTTCATCCGCCTGGCTGGCCACCAGTTGATTAACGCGGCCGGCCACATCCCGGTAAATCCTTCCTAAAGCGTTATCCGGCACCAATCCTAAGCCTACTTCATTGGCCACCAAAATTGTACCGGCCGAAATTAATTTCGCCGCCTGGACCAGGTTCCCGGCCTGCCGGAGGATAAACTCTTCGGTGCTGCCGTCTAAAAGCAGGTTGCTAATCCAAAGGGTCAGGCAATCAACAATAACTGCCTCTGCCTTTTCGCCGTGTTCCCGGATAATTTTTTCTAACCGGTGAGTTTCTTCTACTGTATGCCAGGACCCGGGACGACTGGCCTGATGCTTTATAATCCGCTGTCTCATTTCTTCGTCTTTAGCTTGGGCCGTAGCTACGTATACTACCTGCGACCCAATGCTGCGGGCCAATTCCTGGGCAAAGTTAGACTTGCCGCTACGCGCCCCACCTAATACCAAAATTAATTTACCAGGCGTCATTCCTTTTGCCCTTGTTTTCACCCGAAAATCTCCTTTACCCGGCGCACCAATTCATCAATTAAATGGGGCAAAGGCTCGCCGCGCAGGCCAATAAATTCTATACCGCTGCGGTTAAAGGGGATTAAAATTTTGCGCGCCGGACTGGTGGTTAAAGCCAACGCCATCTGAGGAGTTAACTCCCCCAACATGGAATAAGGGATTAAAATATTTGCCGGACCAACAATAAGGTCAACCCGGGGGGCGTTATATACAATGGCGCTTTCTCCACTGGCCCCTTCGTTAGCACCGGCCCGTAGCATTTGTGAAGTAGCCAGGGCGTTGGTTCCCAGGGCTAATATATCTGTACCTTCGGGCAACTCCCGGCGCAATTTTTCCGTAATATGTTTGCCTATCCCGCCGCCCTGTCCATCTACAACGGCAATACGCATTCAAACAAACCTCTATCCTCTAACCAAATTTTTTTTGTCAGTGGTGGCACAGGCTCGTAGGGTAGGCATCCTGCCTGCCCGAAGCCTGTGGTTGTCATCAAAAGCATTTTTCTAATTCCCGGTGCGTACCAGATCCTTCAGGGCTTGTACGGTAGCGTAAGGTACTGTAACTTCTGCAAATTTATGGGTTAGCCTATCCGAACTTCGAACTTCGAACTTCGAACCTCGAACCTCAAGAAGGTGCTCCTTGTTTTCATGTTCCGGCCCGTGATAATCAGAACCACCCGTGGGAACTAAATTATACGTCCGGCATAAATTATAATAGTAAGCCACCATTTGGGGACTATAACCCGGATAAACAACTTCCAATCCTTGCAAACCTTCTTTTACCAGGTCTGGAATAAGGTCATCAAGTCCGGTTAAACCAGGATGAGCCATTACCGGCACTCCTTGCGCCAAACGAATTAACTGTATGGCGGCAACTGGGGTGTATTTAAAACGTGGCACATAAGCCGGCCGGCCTATTTCTAAGTACTTTTCAAAGGCTTCGCTTACATTTTTTACCGCCTTAATTTCCATTAAGGTCCGTGCCACGTGAGGACGGCCCACACTTTTTCCCTTAGCTATAGCCTCCACCTTAGCCACCGTTACGGGTAAACCTAAAGTTTGAAGCTTGTCTACTATTTTTACCAGGCGTTTTTTTCTCTCCTGTTGAAATAACACAAGTTGAGCTAAAAATTCTTTTTGGTTTAAATTTATTAAGTAACCAAGAATATGAACCTCTTTATTTTTTTCTTCCGTGCTTAACTCAATACCGGGCAAAACCTCTAAAGACAGTAAACGAGCAGCAGTTAGGGCAGGAGCGACCCCCTCTACCGTATCGTGATCCGTAATGGCTATGGCCCTTAAACCGGCAATTTTAGCTTTATTTACCACCATAAACGGTGTATCGGTACCGTCGGAAGCACAAGTGTGAATGTGCAAATCACAAGCCATACGTAACTATCAACAACCTGTTGTTTTAATTGTCAAGACGGGATTACCGTCTTTAAGACCCTCAATAAATTATCACCTAGTATTTTTTTTACGGCTTCTTTTGAGTACCCTCTAGTTAAAAGTCCGCGTGTAAAAGCAGGTAAACGGGAAACATCGGACAGCTCGGGTATTACTTCACTAATCCCGTCAAAATCAGAACCTAAACCAATACAGTCTACTCCGGCCAAGTTAGCAATATAGTCAACATGATCAAGCAATTTTTCCAGGGAAGGACAATCAAGGTGAATAAACGGGGGGTAAAAAGTTAGCCCCATAACCCCACCACCTGCGGCCAAAGCCTTAATTTGCTCGTTTTTAAGGTTACGAGGGTGAGGGCATAAAGTGTAGCTGTTGGCGTGGGAAGCAATGACCGGCTGCCGTGAAGTTTTTAAAACGTCCCAAAAACCGGGAGCAGCGAGGTGAGCCACATCTACCAACATCCCCAAGCGATTCATTTCCTTTACTACCGCCATTCCAAATTTGGTTAATCCACCTGGTTGTTCTACCGCAATACCATCTCCCAGTTCATTACGATGGTTCCAGGTTAAAGTAAGACTACGGACTCCCATAAGATATAAACTATTCAGCACCCCTAGTCTCCCGGCCAAAACTTCCCCACCTTCAACGGCTAGTAGGGCCGCTATTTTTCCTTGAGCTAACCCGTGGGCAAGAGTACGGTAATTAAAAACAGGGACAATGGAAGCCGCGTTTTCAGCCATTTCACGATAAAAATGGGCAATAACTTCCATTACCCTTTCTAAGACACGTTTTTCACTTCCGGGAGAAACAAAAACAGCAAAAAACTGAACGTTTACACCCCCGCGTTTTAAACGGGGTAAATCCACCTGACCAATCCCGGTACTGACACTTAAACAACGTTTTTGCTTCTCTATGGCGGTAAGGGTATCACAGTGCGCATCTATAACTATACTTTTTTGATGGAGAAGAACGCTGTTTAAGTCAAGCTCAACCACGTCCCTGGTGTGCATTTAGGTTTATCGGGGTTCGACAATTAATTTTATCCCCGTTCTTTCCTCACCTTCAATAATAATATCTACAAAAGCAGGAATACATATTAAATCAACACCACTGGGAGCTACAAATCCCCGCGCAATAGCTACTGCTTTTACGGCTTGATTAAGTGCTCCTGCGCCGATGGCTTGAAGTTCAGCACAACCGCGCTCACGCAACACCCCTGCCAATGCTCCGGCTACAGAATTTGGATTAGATTTTGCTGAAACTTTCAATACGTCCATGTCTTTTTAGCCTCCTTATTTTGTAAGATAGATTGTTTCTTAACTTATCTCAAGATTTATTAGATATATTTTCTTAAGATTATATATTCGCTAGGGGCAAAATAATTCCTTTTATAATAAAAACTTTTTTGCGACTATTCATAATTTTGAATCCGTTTAATTAATTGTGCTTTTCCTGTTTGGGGATCAATTTCGATGATCACCGCGTTAAACTGGTAAGAACCGGTAGCCACCTCAAATTTTTTGGGTACTTGACTTAAAAATTTCTCTATAACCAATTCTTTTTTTACCCCAATAACAGAATCCCTGGGGCCGGTCATACCTAAATCGGAAACATAAGCGGTGCCTCCGTAAAGTATTCTTTCATCTGCTGTTTGGACATGGGTATGGGTACCGCACACGGCCGATACCCGGCCCGCGAGATACCAACCCATGGCCACTTTTTCTGAGGTTGCTTCGGCGTGAAAATCTACCACTATCAACTTAGTTAAACCGGTTAATTTTAATACTAATTCATCTGCCTTCCGGAAAGGACAATCCAAGGCCGGCATAAAAGTACGCCCGGCAAGATTAATAACAGCAATTTTCAAATTATTTTTAGTTAAAAAAACATTACAACCTACCCCCGGAACACCGGGGGGATAATTTGCCGGGCGAATTATTCTTTCTTCCCGTTTAATAAAGTTATATATTTCCTTTTGGCTCCAGACGTGGTTGCCCGTGGTAATCACGTCTACGTTACAATTAAAAAGCTCATCCGCTACTTTTCGGGTAATTCCCAATCCTCCGGCCGCGTTTTCTCCGTTAGCAACAATAAAATCAAAATCACCCTCTTTTTGCAGAAGAGGTATTGTTTCTTTCACCGCCCGTCTACCAGACCGCCCCACAATATCCCCGATCATTAACAAGCGCAAAAATTTTTCCCCTGAGTTACTTATCAAAAACTAATACCTGTCCCTCTTCCCGAAAAGCAAATAAATATTTATCCCGGGTAGTCTTCTTGACACTTTCTAACAGATAATTAATCATTTTTTCTTGGATGGCTAATTCTTCTTCAATTACCGGTTTATTGTCTTCAGTAACCAGGGATGTTTTTAAGCAATGCTGAAAAAGTTCCATCACTAGAGTAATTTCCCCCTGAACTATGGTTTCCACATCGCGCTGTAATTCAATTATAGTAAAATGCTCACAATTCTGGTAAATAATTTTACTTAAACGGGTTCGGTTATTTTCTAAAGATTTAAAAACATTTATACTATCCAATATTAATTGTTTAATTTTAGCCTTTTCTTCGCGGGTTAAAATATAGTCTACGATAAAGGTAAATTTAAAAACCTGGTTTACCGGATCAAAATTAACTGCCGTCACTTCAGGATAACGCATCAAAATAGAAACTAATAATTCTTCTGCCCCATCGGTCATTTTTTTAGGATTAGGGGAAACTTCAAAACCATTCTTTGTCATTTTCCCTCCCTTGGGCTTTTCTGTCAACCAGGTCACCTTCCTTACCTAAAATTATAAAATCGTACATTTTAATTTAAATTTAAGCATAAATAAGATAAGATTTGCAACTACTCAGGTTCAGAGGGGCAAAGGCACAAAGGCACAAAGTTTTTTTTGCCAGACTTGCTGCTTAGCTTTCTGATTAAACTGCTAAGCATTCGTTCTGTTCAGGTGGATAGCGCCTGTACGCAGTTAGGCTGTAGGAGGAAATTATTCGCGACTAACAGCCTACAGCCTATAGCCTAAACAACCTGTTTTCATTTCCCTTTGGACCTCTGTGCCTACCTGAATAGTTACATTTATTTAGCGTAATCAACTACCCGGGTTTCCCTTATAATAGTTACCTTTATCTGACCGGGATAGTTTAATTCTTTTTCAATTTTTTTACTGATTTCGCGGCTTAAAAAAACAGCTCCTAAATCATCAATTTTTTCCGGCTTAACCATAATACGTATCTCACGTCCGGCCTGGATGGCATAAGATTTATCCACCCCATCAAAAGAACCGGCAATTTCTTCTAACTTTTGCAATCGTTTAATATATAGCTCTAATGTTTCCCGTCGTGCTCCCGGGCGTGCTGCTGAGATGGCATCGGCCGCCTGGACTAAAACGGCAATAATTGTTCGGGGCTCTTCATCGCCGTGATGGGCCGCAATAGCGTGCAAAACCTCTTGCTGTTCACGATATTTTTTGGCCAGCTCTACCCCAACAGCCACGTGAGGGCCTTCCACTTCATGATTGGTGGCTTTTCCAATGTCGTGTAACAGACCTGCCCGTTTAGCTAATTTTATGTCTATATCAAGTTCAGCGGCCATCAAGCCGGCCAGATGGGCAACCTCAATAGAATGTTTAAGCACATTTTGACCGTAACTTGTCCGAAATTTTAATCTTCCCAATAAGTTAACCAGTTCGGGATGAAGGCCGTGAACTGAAGTATCAAAAATAGCCTGTTCGCCGGCTTCCCGTATTTGGGCATCTACTTCTTGCCGGGCCTTTTGGACCATTTCTTCAATTCTGGCCGGATGAATACGCCCGTCCACTATTAATTTTTCCAATGCCACCCGGGCTACCTCACGGCGGATGGGATCAAATCCAGATAAAATTACCGCTTCCGGAGTATCATCAATAATCAAATCTATACCCGTTAGGGTTTCAAAAGACCTGATATTACGACCTTCCCGACCAATAATGCGACCCTTCATTTCGTCATTGGGCAAAGGTATTACCGCCACTGTAGTTTCCGTTACGTGGTCAGCGGCACAACGCTGAATGGCCTGAGAAATAATTTCGCGGGCCTTTTTTTCTCCTTCTTCTTTAGCTTTACATTCCATCTCTTTAATTAAAGACATAATTTCAGGCTGCATATTTTTTTCCACCTCGGTCAGTAAGGTTTGGTGGGCTTCCTCGGTGGTTAATCCGGAAATACGTTCCAGTTCTTTTACCTGTTTTTGATAAAATGCTTCTAAATTTAACTTTATTTTGGCCACTTCGTTTTCTTTTTGGATCAATTTTTCTTCTTTTTGTTCTATATTTTCAATTTTACGGTCTAAAGTTTCCTCTTTTTGCAACAACCGCCGCTCCATTCTTTGCAGTTCAGTCCGTCGTTCCTTAATATCTTTTTCCATTTCATGGCGCAACTTTAAACATTCTTCTTTGGTTTCTAAAATATCTTCTCTTTTTTTGGCTTCAGAAAGCTTAATTGCTTCATCAAGAATTTTTTTTGCTTCTGCTTCAGCCGAAGTAATTTTTGCCTCGGCTAGATATTTTCGCAAGAAATAACCCAGGACAAAAGCAACAATTACGGTTACTATAGCTAAAGCTATAATTATTTGCTCCGACACAACTAAATTCACCTCTTTTTAAATTCTTACCGGCAAAAAAAATACCGTGCTCTTAAGCAACGGTAGAAAACGAATTAGTATCCCTTTTAATTATTAAAACCAGACCTATCTGCTATATATTGCTAGATGTAATCTTTCATAAAAAATTACCAATTACATAGCATTACAGGCAAGTTAATAATTTCATCTTTGCTCGCAAGGCAATTCAGACGTTAGGAAAAAATAAAGCCTAAGAAATTTCCTGACGACCTACGACCGACGACCTAATTATCTATGTTTAATCCCCTAAAGGACGTAACTAACTTAGTTTTCTTCCGTTGTCCATGATGTATTTTATTGTTTTAAATATAAGTTTGTCAAGGATTACCTTCTTATTTATTTTAAGTTTCTTCAGGCTTGTTAATTAGATTTATTAATCCTATTTCTTCTGATTCAGTGGCTGCATCTCCTATTGCAGACGAGATAGTTATGGGTGAAGTTTTAATTTCTCCTCCGTTTAATTTTTGACGAATTTGCTGTTCAATTTCCTTGGCCATTTCTAAATGCTCCTTAAGAAAATCCTTTGCGTTTTCCCGCCCTTGACCTAAACGTTCATCTCCACAGGAATACCAGGCGCCGCTTTTGTTAACAATACCTAGCGTTACGGCCGTATCAAGGATACTGCCTTCCCGTGAGATACCCTTACCGTACATAATATCAAATTCGGCTTGTTTAAAAGGTGGAGCTACCTTATTCTTAACCACCTTAACTCTGGTCCGGCAGCCAATAACTTCCATGCCCTGTTTTAAGGTTTCTATTTTACGCACATCCAGCCGGATAGAGGCGTAAAATTTTAAAGCTCTTCCCCCGGGAGTTGTTTCCGGACTACCAAACATAACCCCTACCTTTTCTCTCAACTGGTTAATAAAAATGACGGTGGTATGTGATTTGCTAATTACAGCCGTAAGCTTTCGCAAGGCCTGAGACATTAACCGGGCCTGTAAACCGACGTGAATATCCCCCATTTCTCCTTCTATTTCGGTTTTAGGAACTAAAGCGGCTACTGAATCAATAACCACTACGTCAACCGCCCCGCTTCGAACCAAAGTTTCACAAATTTCCAGGGCCTGCTCTCCGGTATCCGGTTGGGAAACTAATAAATTGTCAATATCTACCCCCAAATTTCTAGCGTATAACGGGTCCAAAGCATGTTCTGCGTCAATAAAAGCCGTAATACCACCGGCTTTTTGCGCTTCCGCAATAATATGCAGCGCTACGGTAGTTTTTCCTGAGGCTTCCGGACCAAAAACCTCTACCACTCGTCCTCGCGGTACACCACCTACACCCAGGGCAATATCTAAAGATAAAGCTCCCGTAGGAATAACTTCTATATTTAAATTAGCCGAAGCTTCTCCCAATCTCATGATTGAACCCTTGCCAAATTGGCGTTCTATCTGCATTAATGCTCCTTCTAACGCTTTTTGTTTTTCATTCAAGGCTTAGCCCCCCATCCTGCATTAATTATGCTCGCTTAAATAAGTGTGTAACATCGTCAATCCAGCCTCGGCAGCGTTTTGCCTGATATCAAGACGCGTTCCGTTAAACCGGAACTCCTGGCAACAATTACCTTTCGGTGCAACCAGAGCAATATATACCAGTCCCACCGGCTTTAAAAGAGAACCACCCTCCGGACCGGCAATACCCGTAACAGACAGGCCTACATTTGCTTCTAATAAATTTTTTACGCCGTAAGCCATAGCCATAGCCGTTTGCTCACTAACTGCTCCGTAAGTTTGTAAAATCTCTGCTGAAACACCCAGTACCTTTTCTTTAACCAGATTAGCGTAAGCCACTATTCCGCCTAAAAAATATTGAGAACTACCGGCCACATCAGTCAGGAGTACGGCAATTAAGCCACCGGTACATGACTCGGCTACAGCCAGGGTAATCCTTTTAACTGCCAATATACGGGCAACTGCCTCTTTTTTTTGCTCATTAAACAAAACAGGTTTCTCTCCTAAGATAACTGCGCAACTGTTCACCGTTTATTTTTTCGTGCTCCAGGAGTAAATTTACTATTATTTCCATGGTATCGTAAGCCCGGCTTAAATGTTCTTTGACCCGTTTTTCCTGACCATGCAAAATTTCAGTTATTACCCGGTAGCGCAACCCTGCAGGCAGGGTTTTTGTATCCACCACTTTCAACCGGGACATACCGGCCCCAATTATTTGCTCGGCAAGACCAGCCGCCTGTTCAAAGTCATTAACTGCTCCCGTGCTATGGTCGCCTAAAAACAATTCTTCCGCCAATGCACCGGCCAACATAACCGCAATTTGATTTTCCAGATACTCCATTGTATACAAGTAAGTATTGTCTTCCGAGGTTTGGCGCATGTAGCCCAAGGCCATCCCCCGCGGCGCAATGGTCAACGTTGATACTGAACCAGGTCTGACCAACTCGCTTAAAAAAGCATGTCCTGTTTCGTGAATAGATACCCGTCTTAATTCTGCCGGTGAAGGGTGACGGTCCAGACGGTCTCCCATCATTACCTTATCTATTGCTTCCCGAAAATGGTGTTGTTCTACGACTTCACAATTTTCCCGCATCGCTAAAATAGCGGCTTCATTGGCCAAGCTCTCTAAATGAGCCCCGCTAAAACCAAAAGTATCTTTAGCTATCTCCTCCAGCGAAACACTATCGGCTAAAGGCTTATTTTGGGTATGAAGTTTTAATATTTCCAGCCGTCCTTGTTTATCAGGTAATTCAACTTTAACGTGACGGTCAAAACGACCAGGCCGTAGTATGGCCGGGTCCAGTAAATCCATCCGGTTTGTAGCGGCTACCACCAGAATCCTAACCTTATCGTTAACTTTAATTCCGTCCATTTCTACCAACAATTGGTTAAGAGTTTGGTCGTATTCTAAATGGTTGCTTGTTTGGCCTCTTTTGCCGGCTAAAATATCAATCTCATCAATAAAAATTAAAGCGTTATTTTTTCCTTGCTTTAAAGTTGCCTCCCGGGCTGCTTGAAACAATCGCCGCACTCTTTGGGCACCCACTCCGGCATACATTTCAATAAACTCTGACCCGCTGCAGGAAATGAATACCGCGTCAGTAAAACCGGCCGCGGCCTTAGCCAGTAAGGTTTTCCCCGTACCGGGCGGTCCGGTAAGCAAAATGCCTTTGAGGGGTCGAATGCCCAGGTGTAAGATGGCCTGGTTATTTTTAATAAAATTCAATGCTTCCTGTAATTCGCGAATAGCTCCTGCCTGTCCCCCTATATCCGCAAAGGAAATTTCATGCTGGGGACTAATTCTTTGTTCGCTAAAATTTTTGGTCATTAGACCCCGGGTCCGAACAATAAAATAAGCACCTACCCCCAACACTCCTAAAAAAATTAAAGGGGTAAGATCGTATCCGCAAATGACTAAAAAAGTTACTACGGCTATAATTAAACCCAGACCAACTTCCTTAACCATGCTCACCTTCCTTTTAGTTATTTTATTAGATAATTAATTAAAAAACGTAACTACTCAGGTTCATAGGGGCAAAGGCACAAAGGCACAAAGTTTTTTCATTTCCCTTTGGACCTCTGTGTCTTTGGACCTCTGTGCCTACCTGAATAGAGTTTCGACCATAACCTTCCGCCATGTTGCTGGGAATTGAAATCGCGCAACGTCTCATTTGAGAAGTTAATCCGTAAGCTTCATCCTTGGGAAACCCTTTAGAAATCTTATATATTTCAGTAACTAAAGTCATTGATTTTTGCCAGACTTGCAGATCTCTATATGTTTTCATTTCCCTTTGTGCCTCTGTGCCTTTGCTCCTCTGTGCCTATAAGATATATTATAACATAAAGAGGTTAAAGATTAGCAAGGTAAAAAATACCTTGTCAGGCAGAACGTTGCCTGGTATTTTCCGTAATTTCATCTTGTTTTCGGGGTATAACTTCATATAAATAGTGATTATTGTGCTGCATTTGCAAATAAATATAGTTTTGATCAATAAAAATAGTGGCGTGAGACTTTTTTAAGGATGCCTCGCGTTCAATGCATTCTGCCATCTCCCGAAAATTTCCCTGCATTATAGCTTCATAAATAGCAAATTGACTGGTGTAAAAAATTTTCTTTAATGGTGCATCCCGGTTATCCTGCAAATCAATTTGGAAGGGTTTGTCGCCTAAAATATCTTGAATATTTTTTTGCAAGTTTTGGTACGTGTATTTTATATCTTCTACCGCCCCTAACTTAACCACTATCCGGATTGCCGGTTTGCGCCGGTCAATACTAAAAGATTCTATCGCCGGATTAGCTTTAAGCACCTGGTTCAATGGCTCGTTATAACTATATTTATAGTAAATCCACCGGCTGCCTAAAAACAAACCCAGGGCCAAAACCGTAGCCAGTAAAACTACCGGAACCCGAAAACCTTGCCAAGGCATAATTTTTTCCTTTCTTTTTATTTTAAAGAAATAACTATTAAAATGACAACTTTCCTATAAGGTCGTAGTTCTTCGCTTTTAGGATACGGACGCGCCTGAACTCACCAACCGCAACCTTTTTCCCCTGGGTGGTGAAAAATACCTGACCATCTACTTCCGGAGCATCTGCTTCACCGCGTCCATAATAATAACCATTTTTTTTACCTTCCACCAGAACAGTAACTTCTTTACCTGCTTGCTCTTTATTTTTCCGGTATGAAATTTCCCGTTGCAAGAGCATAGCCCGGTGAAAACGTTCTTCTTTAATCTCCCCGGGTACCTGATCCGGCATACTTTCCGCCGCCGTCCCTTCCTCCGGAGAATATTTAAATATCCCTACCCTTTCAAAGCACGCCTCACGCATAAAAGCCAACAGTTCTTGAAAATGGTCTTCTGTTTCTCCGGGAAAACCCACTATGAAAGTGGTGCGCAGGGTGAGCCCGGGCATAGTATTTCTTATTTGCTTGATTAAACTACGGGTATCTACCCCTTTTTTTTGCCGGTTCATCCGCTTAAGCATAGGGTCGCTAATGTGCTGCAAAGGCAGATCCAGGTAACGACAAATTTTATTCTCTTCCGCTATTACCGTCAGCAGTTCTGGCGTAAAACTAGCCGGGTGACCATATAAAAGGCGCAACCATACTTTTTCCGGAGTTACTTTGGCCAGACGACGCAGCAATTTGCTCAAACAGTACTCGCCATATAAGTCTTTCCCGTAACTGGTGGTATCTTGGGCAATAAGATTTATTTCCTTAACTCCCTTATTAATCAGCAAGGCTACCTCGGCTTCAACGTCTTCCATTTTACGGCTCCGGTAAGACCCTTTAATTAAAGGAATGACGCAAAAAGCACAATGTTGATTACAGCCTTCGGCAATCTTTACGTAAGCAGTATAAAAGGGAGTGACCCGGAGTCGGGGCAAATCTGAGTGGTAAATATAGGCGGGGTAGGGGCAAGCGCAAACCTTTTCTCCTTTTAATGCGGCGCGAACAATGCTTCCTATCTCAGTCACCGCACCGGTACCTATCAATCCGTCAACCTCAGGCATTTCGTTAAGAAGTTCCTGACCGTACCTTTGGGCCAGGCACCCCGCCACTAAAAGAACCTGGCAGCACCCGGTT
The DNA here is from genome assembly GCA_000681355.2 of Peptococcaceae bacterium SCADC1_2_3. Lineage (GTDB taxonomy): Bacteria > Bacillota > Desulfotomaculia > Desulfotomaculales > Nap2-2B > SCADC1-2-3. The sequence goes on along the minus strand of JJNX02000015.1, from coordinate 3,722 downwards.
TTTTTCAACTGGGCTGAGTTTAGGATATGCCGGATAGATTCTTCTTTGGCCGGCGTAATAAAACCGCAGGTGTTTATAATTAATACTTGCGCTTCTTGAATTTGCCGGGTAAGGGTATATCCTTCTTTTTGTAATAAACCAAGCATGATTTCTGTATCTACTGTATTTTTGGCACAACCCAAACTAACTATGCTGGCTTTGATAACTTTAAAACCCCCGTCCTACGACTCCTACGAAATGAGGGAATCCGGGTACTCCCATTTTATCACTTCTCCCCGGGCGCCCAAGAAGCCCAGGTCGCGACCATTAACCTTTACCTGAACCACCCCTGCGTTCCCCAACTTAACCCGGACATTTTCCTGACCGTGAAATGTTTTTATTTGGTTGGCCGCTAATTCTCCCGTAAATTTTACCTTACCATCCACCATTACTTCCATCCAACACCGGTCATCGGTAACGTGTAAAACCAAGTTAATTCCCTCTTTAAGGGGGTCATCATTCTGCGGAGCAGGAAGGTTTTTCTCCGGAAGTTTTAGGTGTTGGTTTGAATTAGGTTGGAACTTGACGTAATTCATTTTGTTTAGCTCTATATGCGCCAACCAAATGAATCCAAAGACCAAAAGCAGCCCCAAGGTAATCATGGCCACGGTGGGAACGGTTCTCTTGTCTTTCTTCATTATCTTTCCTCGAGGAAAGACGAAAGAACCGTCCCCCTGTCTTTCTTCCGGGGCTAAAACTTGTTCTGATGACTCTTCTTCAGAAGGATATTGTTTTTCATACCACCATACCAGTTCTTCGGCGTTTAAACCTAAATACCGGGCATAATTACGTAAAAAGCCTTTTACGTACACTCGGCCAGGGATAACGTTAAAATTTTCATTTTCTAAGGCCACCAAGTATTTTTGACGAATTTTTGTTTCTTCTTCTGCTTGGGCAAGGGACAGGTTTTTTTCCACTCTGGTTCTCTTTAAGACATGGCCAATCTCCAAAGTTCATCCTCTCCCTGCTTTTTTGTCTTTTATAATGATTATAATAGTCTTTAGGGCAAGAGGCAATAAATATTTATTTGTAACTATTTAGGTAGGCACAAAGGGGCAAAGGCACAAAGGCACAAAGGAAAATAAAAACGTATAGAGATCTGCAAGTCTGGCAAAAAAACATTATGACTCTGTGCCTGAGTAGTTACCCTATTTTAATTAAAACATTTTTGTTTTATCATAAGTTAGTATAGTATAAATATCCATAAATAATATATAATGTTAATCAATAGCTCAAAAAAGGTAAGGTTAATTAAAAACAATAACCAAATTTAAAAGGGAAATGAAAAAACTTTGTGCCTGTGTGCCTTTGCCCCTTTGAACCTAAGTAGTTACTTTATTTTACTTATTCTGGAGTAGGTGCGGCAATTGCTCGGCGGTTATTAAAACCGAACGCGGCTTACTCCCCTCATAACTACCTATGATACCCTTATTTTCCATAATATCTACCAGCCGGGCGGCTTTAGCGTAGCCAAGGTGGAGGCGTCTTTGTAAAAGAGAAATGGAAGCGTGACCGGTTTCTAAAAAAATTTCGGCTGCTTTTAACATTAACTCATCTTCTCTGTCTTCCACATTTTCTTCTTTGGCTATTTCTCCCCCGATACAATCTAAAGGAACATATTGGGCTTGTTTTTTTAAAAAGGTAACTAAATTTTCCACTTCGTGGTCAGAAAGATACGCTCCCTGTACCCGGCACGGCTTGGTAGTCCCAACGGGCAAAAAAAGCATATCGCCCCGGCCCAACAACTTTTCTGCTCCGGCCATATCTAAAATTGTGCGGGAGTCAATTTGCGAAGAAACAGCAAAAGATATCCGGGAGGGGATATTGGCTTTAATTAAACCGGTTATTACATCCACCGACGGCCTTTGCGTGGCTACTACCAGATGAATGCCGGTGGCACGGGCCATTTGAGCTAAACGACAAATTGAATCTTCCACCTCAGCAGGAGCAACCATCATTAAATCAGCTAATTCATCAATAACAATTAATATTAACGGCATTGGCTTCTGGCTTGAGGATGGTTCTTTGACGTAATTATTATAACGCGTTATATCCCGTGCTCCTACGGCGGCAAAAAGCTCGTACCGCCTTTCCATTTCTTTTACTGCCCACCGTAAAGCACCCGCTGCTTTTTGGGGGCTGGTAACCACCGGGGTAGTCAAGTGCGGGATACCATTATAAGTGGTCAGTTCTACCATCTTAGGGTCAATAATTAGAAATTTAACCTGCTCAGGAGAGGTTTTAAATAAAATACCGGCAATTAACGTGTTTAAACAAACACTTTTTCCCGCTCCCGTTGCCCCGGCAATTAATAAATGGGGCATCCTGGTAAGGTCGGCAATTACGGGTTTACCCGCAATATCTTTTCCTAAGGCTACCGTCAACCAGGAGGAAGATTGCTGAAATTCTACTGTTTCAATAAGTTCACGTAAGTAAACTACGGCTATTTCATTATTAGGTATTTCAATTCCTATGGCTGCCTTTCCAGGGATGGGAGCTTCGATGCGAACGTCAGGGGCAGCCAAACAAAGGGCTATATCGTCGGCTAAACTCATAATCCGGCTTACTTTAATTCCGGAAGGGGGGTGAATTTCGTAGCGGGTAACTACCGGGCCGCGCGAAACCTGAGTTACCTTTACCTTTACCCCAAAGCTGTCCAATGTTTCTTCTAGAACGCGGATATTTTCCGTAATATTTTTATTTATCTGATTTACCGTTAAACCACGTAAGCGCCCGGGCCTGGTCAAAAGATTTACCGGGGGTAGTTGATAAGCAGTCTTTTCAGTTTCGGTCACTTTTTCTGCCGGCAAAACTGTCGCCGCTGTTTCTGCTTCACCGGCGTAAGGATTAATTGAAACTTTTTGGGTTTTAGTTGAATTTAAAGGCCCGTTATTTTCAATATTTGAACAAAGGTTTACGTCTTTGTTTGAAGACAAACTAGATTCGCTATTTGTTCCTGAACGGTCAATTATTAAGGTCTGATGGGCAGGCTCTTCTCCAACTTCAACTTCAACTTCCGTAAAAAGAAAGCTGGTTATGGCCTGTTTTAGTTTTAAACCCAAATTTTTTAAGCAGCGCCCTATTTTTTGATTTAACCCTTCTAATGATGCGTTAGCACTCAAAAGCACCCCTACCAATCCAAGAGTAGCCAAGATAATATAAGTGCCGGTGTGACCAAAGGAACGGACTAAAACAAAATAAAAAAGGGCCCCGGTTAAACCCCCGCCTTTACCTTCAAGCCCTTCTAAAAGGTAAAGGTAGGGTAGGCTTCCAGCCTGCTCGTAGGAATGCGGGGATAATATATTTAATACAGTTAAAACAGTGATAAATAAAAGTGCTAAACCATATATATGCGGCCCTGCTTTTAGCGGCACTTTTTTCTGAATAAGCCGGAAACCAAAAAAAGCAAGCAAGACCGGCAACAAATACCTTCCTTCGCCTGCTATCCCCCGCAGGATGTGTTCGCTAAAACTGCTAATTAGGCCCATTTTAGGACTAATTAAGCTAACCATCGTCACCAGCGCCAGGGCAAGGCAAATAATACCCGTTATTTCCTGTTTTTGTTGGTTTCTAAACTTTTTTGCGCTGCCCAAGGATAAGGCCACCTTTAAATTAAAAATAATTTTTGGTAGAATGTTTTGTAATTATCGTTTCAATGATTGATTTCACCCCCACCCTAACCC
>JJNX02000014.1 GCA_000681355.2 Peptococcaceae bacterium SCADC1_2_3 | reverse complement strand
AGTCTGGTGGCAGCAGCCTAAAAATTATCCACATGGAGATAACTTTCCCGATAAAATATCCTCAGTCCTAAACTGTGGAAAATAGGATAAGTATACTCATTATTATGGTAAAATGAGGAAAATAATTTAATCAATAGAGAAATATGTCATTATTTAATGTAGCGCAGTTTCAATTTACCCATTGAGAACGCTTGACCAATAATTAAAAAGCCAAAAAAGTTTACAAAGCAAAAAGCTTAGGTTAAAACTTTCTTGACAACCAGTAAAAATTGTGTTAAAAAAAGAAAAACTAAATAATCTAATTCATGTCGGGTTCCTGCAGGCACTGCAGGAAAATAGGGAACCAGGTGCAAGTCCTGGACGGTCCGGCCACTGTAAGTGGGAAGCCACCTAAGCAAAAAAACCACTGGAGTGGTACTCAGCGTTAAAAGAAGATTTCATAAAGGTAACCTGGGTTATTTAAGGGTGTTATGTTTGGGTTACTGTAAATCTTAGAAGTGCTGAGTGCCATCCTGGGAAGGTAGCTAGGTAGGTAATGATTCACAAGTCAGGAGATCTATCCGGCATTGTGGGTACATAAGTTTACCTCCCATGGAGAGGGTAAGTACCGGCTCATGAAATTAATAACTAAACTCCCGCCACCTCTCAACGGAGGAACGGGAGTTTTATTTTTTAAATTTTAAAGTTAACGCCGTGTTTCTAAGATTCTTTGGGGTAAAAGTAATTGGGTGCCGGTAAGATTATGAAAAACGCTTATACTGGAACATAGATTAAAAAAGTGGGGTTATTTTAGGATTATGTTTTTAAGGAGGAAAATATTATGAATGGTAGGGTAAAAGCTCGGTTGGCAAAAGGAATAAGTGCTGGCTTGAAATATCTGGTTACTTTTAATCAAAACCTTTTTTGCCGGTTAAAAAAAGTGTCTCTTTTTCCGGCGCTTGTTTTACTGCTCTTCTTACTTTCCCTGGTTGGGCCGGTTTATAGTTTTGTCAGACTTCCTTCCAAAGAGCAAATGACCGTGCGCATAATAGGCACTAAAAACTTTGGCGAAGAGATAGTTTTTGACCGAAAAATAGAAGTAAGGGTTGGTGCCACGGCGGGAGAGGCTCTGGAACAAGCCGCCAAAATTGAAATGGCCGGAAGCTATATTGAAACTATTGAAGGGATTAAGGGGGACCAAACGGAATACTGGTTTTATTACCTTAACGGGGTAATGGCCAATGTTTTTGCCCACAGTTATAAGTTATACCCAGGCGACATTCAACACTGGGACTTTCATGATTGGACCTCTTACGTAATGGGTCCTTCGGCGATGATCGGTTTTTTTCCCGAGCCCTGCCTGCACGGTTATAAAGGAAGGGTGGTTCCAACTACCGTGGTGTATGCCCAGGGTTTTGATGAAGAAGCCCAAAGATTAAAAAATAAGCTTTTAAACTACGGGGTACAAAATGTCCAGGTTAAAGAAATGTCGGCTTTAACGGTAAACGAGAAAGAAAGCCATAACTTATTTCTTATTGGTCTAGCAAGTTCACCCCTAATTAAAGAGTTAAACCAGGTTTTTCAAGAACGTGAGGTTATTTACTTTGCTCATAATGAAATAATCATCCGTAATTATAAAGGAAAGACAGGAACAACTTATGGTTCTGGTTATGGGATACTGCAGGCGGCGCAAAATCCCTGGAATCCCAAAGGAAGCCTGGCCTGTGAAGGGATGGTTGCGGTAATATCCGGTATTGATGAACCAGGGGCTAAGCGGGCCGCTAACGTGTTAATTAATCACTCCGAAAAGTTAAAATATACTTTTGCGGCGGTAGTAGGCAAAGAAAAAGTGATTAAAGCCCCGGTAACTTCGTCGGGAATAAAGGTCTTGACGGTTCAAACCGAAGAGGGTATTTCAGAGCAAAAGCAAAATAAAGAATCTAAAGAAGCCCTGGAAAAGCAAGCCCCGGTTGTAAACCTTAAAGACCAGGATAAAAAAGTCGTTTCAAAAACACCAGAAACAAAAACAACAAGTAAAAACCAGACCGAAACTGAAGAAACAAAAACCAAAGAGATGGAAGAGTCTACAGATAAAAATTCTTTCCTAAATAATGCCAACAAAGCTCCTAAAGATAACCAGCTCACCCCGGTAACCTCTAAAAGTGGCCCCCGGACAGTTAAAAATAGCCAACGCCTGACTGATTTTTGGTGGCTAATCCCATTGGTGATAGTACTTGGAGCAGGCCTCTGGTGGATAAAAAAGAAAAGAAGGCCTTATTAGATGTCAGACGTCAGGAGAAAAACAGTTTTACGTCAAAATTTTCTGATGACTGATGTCCGGCAACCGACGACCGAATTTCCAAGGGAAAGGGTTTATTTAAATCTTGAAGTTAAACTTTCGCTACCAGGATAAAGGCACTCTGATTCATAAGTTAAATCCTTTTGTCAAGCTGGCCTGGGTAAGCAGTATTGTGCTTTTGGCTATGATCTTTGAGCACCCCCTTTATCTTTTATTGCTTTTTTTGGCTACCTTACCCGTAGTAATTGCCGCCAAGGGGTGGCAGGAATGGCTTTCCTTGCTGCGCTTTGTACTTTACCTTTCTTTGGTTATCATAATCATTAACTCCCTGGTGATGTACCATGGGACGCACGTTTTGCTGGAGTTTACCTTTGAAATTCCCACCTTAGGACAGCCGAAAATTACCCTGGAGGCTATTTGCTTTGGCCTGGGAATGTCGCTCAGGCTTCTGGCTATTGTTTCTGCCTTTACCATTTTAAATCTTACCGTTCATCCGGACGATATGCTGCTGGCGGCCTTAAAACTAAGACTCCCTTTTAAATCAGTTCTGGCCACCTCACTTTCTACCCGTTTTATGCCGGCTTTAATTGACGATCTGGGACGTCTTACCGACGTTCAAAGGTCAAGAGGGCTGGAAATAGATAAAGGTAAATTAATTCAAAAAATAAGGTCCCGAGGGGCAGTTTTAATACCTTTATTATCAAACTCTTTAGACCGGACGGTTCAAATAGCTGAAGCTATGGAATCCAGGGCCTTTGGGGCCCGAAAGGTGCGCACCTACTTTAGAGAAATAAAGCTAACTCCTTTTGGCCTAATCCAGGTAGTGGCAGGTTTTTTGCCCCTTATTTTTGGCCTTTTTCTCCGCTTTAAAGGTTACGGTGGTTACCGTTATTATCCGTCCCTACAAAAAATAAATCTTAACTGGTTAGAATTAATCCTTATGCTTGTCCTGGTAGTTTTATTATTAGCCATCCTGCCCTTAGCGACTAAAAAGAGGTGGTCACTTGATTAAAATCCAAAATTTAACCTTTTCATACGCCGGTTCCCTTGAACCTGTTTTAAAAGAAATTAATTTGACCATTACGGACGGAGAATTTGTTTTGTTAAGCGGCTCCTCCGGAAGCGGCAAGTCCAGCCTGGTCCGTTGCCTGAACGGTTTAATCCCTCATTTTTACGGCGGCAGGATAAGTGGGACGGTAGAAGTGGAGGGACTTGTAACCATAAACTACTCTACAGCCAAATTGGCTATCCGGGTAGGTCTGGTTTTTCAAGATCCAGAAAACCAGTTGGTTACTACAGACGTAGAAAGAGAAATTGCTTTTGGGTTGGAAAACTTAGGATTACCACGCACCGAAATAAGTAAACGTCTGGAGGAAGCACTGGATACGGTGGGCATTGCTTCTTTACGTTATCGTTCTTTGCATGAGCTTTCAGGTGGAGAAAAACAAAAAGTAGCCATTGCTTCCGTGCTGGCTTTAAAACCCCAAATACTGGTGTTGGATGAACCTACTTCCGAGCTTGATCCTCAAGGAGCGGAAGATGTGCTGGGTATCATTTCCCGTTTAAATGATGAGTTAGGCTTAACGGTAATTTTAGTGGAACACCGCCTTGACCGGGTAATACACCTGGTAGACCGGCTGATTGTTTTAGATCAGGGAAGAATTGTGGCCGACGGTCAACCGGCAAAAATTATGCGTTCGCAATACGAAAAGCTGGATAAGATTGGCTTTGGCTTCCCTCCCCTGATTACCCTGACGCAAAAGCTTATTAAAGCGGGTCACCAGGTAAATGGCCTGCCTTTAACCGTCAAGGAGGCGCGGACTGTACTGGAAGCCTTTTTTAGGGCCGTCAAAAAGCCATCTTCCCGGATAAATAAGAAGATAAATAAGAAACCGCCCGGGATTCCGGCAATAGAAGTAGAAAAGCTTTGGTTTGCCTATCAAAAAGAACCAATGGTTCTTAAAGGGATAGATTTACGTCTTTGCCAGGGAGAGTTTATTGCCGTTATGGGCCGCAATGCTTCCGGCAAAACCACCCTGGTTAAACATTTTAACGGACTGTTAAAACCCGGGAAAGGCAAGGTTCTGGTGAACGGACAGGATATAAAAAAACTTACGGTAGCTGAGCTTGCCCGGCAGGTAGGTTATGTTTTTCAAAATCCCAACGATCATCTTTTTGCCGACACCGTGGAAGAAGAAATAGCTTTTACCTTGAAAAGCTTGGGTTTTGAAAATATAGCTACCCGGGTAAATAACACCTTGCAGCGGTTTAATTTAACCCCTTACAAAAAGCAGTACCCTCGCTTTTTAAGCGGGGGAGAAAAACAACGGGTAGCTTTAGCTTCTGTTTTAGTTGCCGAACCAAAGGTCCTTATTTTAGATGAACCTACCCGGGGCATGGATCACGGCTTAAAAACCAGCTTAATGCAGTTTTTAAAAGAATACCGGCAGCATGGCAATACCGTCATTGTGGTTACCCATGATGTAGAAATGGCGGCCGCCCACGCCGAACGCATCATTTTACTAAGCGAAGGAAAGGTGGTGGTAGATGGTCATAAAAAAGAAGTCCTTTCCCGGGCCTTGTTATTTTCTCCTCAGGTAAACCGGATCCTGCAGGGTTTTGAAAAGTACGGTGTACCACAGGATATTCTAACGGTTGAAGAAACTCTAGACTTACTTAAGGAGGGAGGGGACGGTTCTGTTGACAACTGGGGGTAAATATGACCGGCCTTGAAAAGGGTTTAACAAGCATACGTTGTCAAAAGAACCGTCCCCAAAAGCGCAAATGCGAATAATCATCGCCGTTTTAATTTTTTGCCTGGGAGTTTTTATTTACTTGGCTCCTTTGTATTTTAAAGGAAGTATTTTTGACCCTAACGCGGGCCCTTTTAACTGGGGCCTAATCGCCACCATTTTTGTCGGTCTAAGCGTACTGGGTTTTTGGTACGAATTTGAAAGGTCGGCTAAAGGAGCCAAAGAAATAGCCCTGGTTTCTATGCTGGGAACTATTTCCGCCCTTTCCCGCCTCCCTTTTGCCGCTATGCTGAACTTTCAGCCTTGTACTTTTTTTATTATTTGCAGCGGTTACGTTTTTGGTCCGGTAGCCGGATTTATGGTAGCTTCTTTAACCGCCTTAATTTCTAACTTTTTTTTAGGGCATGGACCGTGGACGCCATACCAAATGTTTACCTGGGGGCTGGTAGGAATTACCGCAGGTTGGCTGCGCAAACTTAACCTTTCTCCAAAAACCAGTATTATTGTCCTGGTTATCTTTGGTTTCTTTTGGGGCTGGCTATACGGAATAATCATTAACGTTTGGTTTTGGACCAGTTTTGTTTATCCCTTGACCTTAAAAACATATCTCTACACTTTAGCCAACTCTGTCATCTGGGACGCTACCCATGCCCTGGCCAACGTCCTTTTTATAATAATTTTTGGCGCAAAAGTAATTAATATCCTGGAAAGGTTTAAAAAACGATTTAACTGGGATATTCAAAGTTAAGAAAAACATAGAAAGCTTTTAGTATGGTATTGGTTTAGAAATGAATATTTTACAGAGAAACTTTTTTAGCTTTCTTTACTAAAATCATCAGTTACATCTAAGCCAGAAACGTTCAAACGGCTTTGCCGCCGGGCCGACCATTTTTCCTTCCAGTCGTCAAATATGGTGTAAATTACCGGTACCAACACCAGGGTAATTAAGGTGGAAAACAAGAGCCCGCCAATGACCACGGTAGCCATAGGAGCTTGTATTTCCGCTCCTTCTCCAATTCCTAAAGCCAAAGGAGACATGGCCAGGATAACCGTGAGCGCGGTCATTAAAATAGGCCGCAGCCGAATGGGACCAGCCGTAAGCAAGGCTTCGTTCCGGCTTAAGCCCCGTTGGCGTAATTTATTCACGTAGTCAATTAAAATAATAGCGTTTTTGACGACAACCCCCATCAGTAAGATTACCCCGATAAAGGCCGGGACACTAAAGGCCCGGCCGGTAATTAAAAGACTAGCTACCACGCCAATTAAAGTAACAGGCACTGAAAACATGATGATAAAAGGGTAAAGCGTTGATTCAAACTGAGCCACCATAATTAAATAAATCAGCACAATAGCTAGAACCAAAGCTAAAATCAGGTTTTGGAATACTTCACTCATCATCTCCTGTTCGCCGCCAAACTCCACCGTATAGCCGGGGGGCAAAGCAAGCGAGGGCAAGCGGTCCTTTATATCTTTAATTACGCTACTTAAGTTTTTTCCAGGTTCCAAATTTGCTCCTACCGTTACCATCCTGGTCTGGTCCTCGCGCTCTATCTCGTTAGGACCCACAGCCAATCTTAAGTCGGCTACCTGGGCCAGGGGTACTTTTGTACCCGTCGGGGAGGAGATCATTAAATTGGCCAGTTCGTTTAACGTTGGGGTTGACCCGGCAGCCAGCTGCACGCGTAAATCTACTTCTTCACCAACGGTGCGGTACTTTGTAGCCACTACCCCATCAATGGCCGTCCGTACGGTAGAAGTTATTTCCATTGGAGCTAAACCATACATGGCTGCTCGATTACGGTCAACCAGCACCTGGACCTCAGGCCGTCCTTCTTTTAAGGTGCTGCTTACATCTTGTGTGCCCGGCGTTTTTTCCACTAACGTTACCAGTTCTTTTTCCAGCCGGCTCAGAACCGCCAGGTCATCTCCTTTAATTTTTACCTCTACCGCAGTCATGCCGGGCATACTTTGCATAGTCGGGTCTTGGGCCGTAACTTTAATTTTTCCCCCGGGAATGGTACCAATCTTTTGCCTTATCTTGTCTGCCATTTCATCTGCCGATAAGGTACGTTCATTTTTCTTTACCAGTTCTATGTTTACCTGGGCCAAATCAGGAGCCGAAGTACCTCCCATGGCTACGTTGCCGGTATAACCCACCCCGGTATAGATAGCCTTTATCTGTTTAGAAAATTCCTTAACTGATTTTTCCACGAAGCTAACTACCCGGTTTGTTTCCGTTAGGGAGGTTCCTTTGGGCATTTCAATGTTAACGTTTACGTACCCCTGGTCCGTGTTGGGAAAAAATTCTGCTCCCACCAGGGCCGCACCGCCTAAGCTTAAAGCAAAAAGAACTACTACTAAAATTATCACCTGGCGGCGGTGTCCTAAAGCCCAGGTTAAAAGGCGCCGGTAGGCATTTTTCAAACGTTCAAACCAGTTGTCCCGCAAGCGTTTTGGATTTTCCATTGGCTTTTCAGTGAAGGGTTCTTTTTTAAAGATGAGCAGGCGCGAAGCCAAAAGGGGAACAATGGTAAAAGCTACGATCAGGGAGGCGAGAACAGAAAAACTTACCGTGTAGGCCATTGGCTTAAAAATCTCCGCCGCCAGTCCTTGAATAAATACAATGGGTAAAAATACGGCGATGGTGGTTAAAGTAGAAGAAGTTACGGCGCCGGCTACTTCATCGGTGGCTACATTGGCGGCCTCAATTAAACCTGAGCCTATTGAGCGATGACGAAAAATATTTTCCAGCACCACAATAGAATCATCCACAATTAAACCTACCCCAATGGCCAGGCCGCCCATGGAAATAAGATTTAAGGTCATATCACTAAAATATAAAAGAATAAAGGTGGCGATCAGGGAAACGGGAAGAGAAGTAGCGATAATTAAAGTACTACGTAAATTTCGTAAAAACAACCAGATAATAAAAACAGCTAAAACCACTCCTAAAATGATTTCCCGGAAAATGTGGTTAATAGAATTGCGAACAAAAATTGATTGGTCCATCATTATATTAAACTTTACCCCAGGCAATTCCTTTTCCAGTTGCGCTATCGTCTTGCGGATATTATTGGCCACTGCCACTGTGTTGGTGCCGCTTTGTTTATTAATCATTAAAGCAATGCTGCGCTGTCCATTTACGCGGCTTAACTGGGTGGTTTTTTTATGTCCGTCTTCTATTTGGGCTATTTCCCCCAGGTGAATGGGGACGCCCTCCTGATTACTTACCACCACCTGTTTTATTTCATCTATGCTTTGGAACTCTCCGGTTACCCGGACCAGCAAGTCTTTTTTGCCCTGCCTTATTTCCCCGCTGGAAACATTTAAATTTTCTCCCTTTAAGACAGCCACCAGTCCGTTTAAGGTAAGACCGTAACCTTCTAAGCGAACCGGGTCAACCCAAGCGTGAATTTCGCGCTCTACTTCAGCCGCCCCCCAAACACTGGCCACGCCGCTTACCCTTTCCAGCCGGGGAGAAATAACGTCATCCACCAGCTTTTGTAAATGAACCAGGTCTGCACTAGATAAGGCTATCTGCATAACAGGCATCATATTGGGGTCCATCTTAAGCACCATGGGTGCTTCGGCATCCTGGGGCAGAAATCTTTTCACCAAATCTACTTTTTCCCGCATTTGCAAAGCCGCAAAATCCATATCCGTACCCCAGTTAAACATGACGATGATTACCGATTGCCCTACGCTGCTAGTAGAAGTAATACTATCTAAATCATTTACCGTACTTAACACTGATTCTAGCGGCCGGGTAACCTGATTTTCCACTTCTTGAGGACTTATACCGGGGTAACTGGTAAATACTGCTCCCACCGGAACCTTCATTTCCGGTAATAAGTCAATACTTAAGCGGCTAAAAGAAATGCCCCCTAAAATAAGTACCGCCGTTACCAGCACCGCTACTAAAAGAGGGCGTTTTATGGACACTTCGGCTAATTTCATAACTTAACTTCACCTCAAAGTCTTAAGATTAATTCGTTGTGGCGGTTAATTGAACTACCGGCGTTTAACCGTTACTTTTTGTCCTTCTTTTAGGCCTTCCTGCCCGGCGACCACCACTTCTTCATTTTCCACCAAGCCTGATTGAATAACCACCTGCTTGGCGTCTGAATCCCCTATTTTTACCGGCCTGGATTTAACAATCCCTTCTTTAACCACCCAAACCATATCTCTATCTTGCTGGTCTTTTACCACTGCTTCAATATAAAGCAATAAAGATTTTGGTTGCTCTAAATCCAGGTTTACTTCCGCAAACATGCCGGGTTTAATTAAGTGGGCCGGGTTATCTAGATGCAGTTCTACCGGGTAGGTTTTAATCTGAGGGTCGGCCGAGGCAGCAACATTAACTACCGTCCCACTAAAAGGCTTTGCTGATACCGCCTTAATTTTTACGGGCACCTTTTTACCTACCACTAACTTGTTGATTAGTTCTTCCCCAACGTTTACTTTTACTACTACTTTATTTAAGTTTACCAGCGAGATTACGGGTACGACAGGGGAAGCCATCTCACCAGGGTTAATATTCCGGGCGGCCACCACTCCGCTAAAGGGGGCCCGAATAAAGCTGTCTTCGTAAGCCGTACGAGCTAAAGATAAACTGGCCTGGGCAGCAGACAGCCCAGCCTGGGCATTTTTTAATCCTGCCTGCGCCTGGGCAATCTGCGCCTGAGCAGTCTTTACCTGCGCCGGCAAGGCTTTTTCCACCTGCTCTTTGGCCTGTTTATACCTTAATTCGTATTCCGTCTGAAAGACCGCTTCAGGAATGGCTCCTCCGGCCAGCAGTTCCTGTCCTCTTTTGTAATTAGCCTCGGCCACCTCAAAATTTGCCTGGGCAGTGACCAGACCTGATTCTGCCGCTTGTAAGGCAGCCTGCGCTAGTTTCCCTGTGGCTTGCACCTGCTCAACGCCGGCTCTTGCTTGCGCTACTGCGGCCTGAGCTTGCTGCACCCGGTCAGCTAAATCTTTATTTTCTAAGGCTACCAGCACTTGACCGGCGGCAACCTTGCTTCCTAAATCAACCTGCACAGCCGCTACTTTACCCGGTACTTTAGCTACAATATCTGCTGACTGCAAAGCCGTCACGACCCCCGGAAAAATAAATTGATTGTCTAAAGAACTTTTTTTTACTAAAACAGTACTAACTTCCGGCAGTTTAGCTTCGGCAGATGTTTCGACTGCCGACTTTTTGCTGCACCCGCTGCTTACCACTAAGCTCAAAAAAGCTCCTAAGGTAATTACAGCCAGTATAATGAACCTTAACTGTTTCTTTCCCGGCATTTTTAAACGTGCCCCCTTAAAAAATTCTGGTTTACGTAAATTTTAATATTTTCTAATTTTTAAAATTATTTTCCCTGGCAGGCTAAACCTTTTTCTTTAACTTCTTCCTCTCGTAAAATTGCCAGTAATTTTTCATAAATTCTTCCTAACTGCTCCAGGTCTTCCTCTGGCAGTTGTCCTAAATATTTCATTAAAACTTGCTCCCGTCCCGCCAGACAGACCTTTAATATTTCCTCCCCCTCGGGAGTAACGGTAAGCCAAACCAGGCGGCGGTCGCCCTCATCCCTTAGACGCCGTACAAAACCTGCCTTGGCTAGCTTATCAATAAAAGCAGTGATAGCACTTAAGGAAACTCCTATTTCTTCAGCCACGGCAGAAACAGTCATTTGCTTGCTTTCATAAATGGTTTTTAAAACAAAAAGCTGGCTGCCGGTAATCCCCTTAACCAGGTTATTTCTTAGTTCGATATGAATGCGCCGGACTAACTGGCGCATAATTTCATCTATTTTTTTAAAATAAAAAGAAAATTTTTCCGTCTCCAAAATTCTCCCTCTAAAATATAGTTTAGGTAAAAGTTAAGTTAATTAATTATTTATCTAGTTAAGTATAAACTGCTTAAATTTTGCGGTCAAGATTTTTATTTAGACAGGAAGAAATTTTTAAACATGGCCGTTATCCAGCGCCAGTGTAAGATAAGGTGGAGGACAATTAAAACCAGGAAAATAACCGCCGTCCACCGGTGGATATCTCCCCAGGTGTATCGGTCAAAGATAAATACCGGTGGATTAATATTATTTAAAAACTTACCTCCTTGGTACCCATAACCATACCCGGAAGGCAGGACCAACCACCTGACCAGCCCGGAAACCGCTAAAATAAGCACACAAATAAACTGGAAACAATTTAGCCCAAAATTAATTTTATTCCGCATTCTTTTCCTTAACCTTTCTTCCTTCAGAGGTATATTTTTTCTGACTGCACTTCTGTTATCTCCACCCTGCCCAGTTTTTCAATAAAATTTATCACTGCCGTTAGCGTATGCTCTGTGTAAGCCCCATCATTACTTACCAAAGCAATACCTATGGTAGAAAAACGCCAGGCATCCTGGGCGTCCACTTCCGCCACCGAAATATTAAAACGGGCTTTTAATTTATCCAAAAGACTTTTTAAAACCCGGCGTTTTTCCTTTAAAGAGTTTGCTTCTCCAAGGTATAATTTTAAAGTTAAAATTCCAATAACCAAATTCAACCTTCCTCAACTAAAAAGATTAACAAAAAAATGTAATTAAAACAAGCTAGAAACAGATAAAAATAGTAACTACTCAGATTCATAGGGGCAAAGGCACAGAGGCACAAAGTTTTTTGCCAGACTTGCAGATTTCTTTAGGATTTAGGATTTAGCTAGCCCCTACGTTTTCGTTTCCCCTACATCCTAGCCCCTACATCCTAATCCCTACTGTTTGGACCTCTGTGCCTACCTGAATAGTTACTAAAAATAAAATAATAGAAACCTATTTTAATATTCTTAAACCTTAAACTTGTCTTTCCATTTATTTCTTCTAAGAAAAATCCGGACGGTAATGGCTTTGATACCAGGAATAATTTAATCGCGGAAAAATATTATTTTTGCTTTCTAAAGAGCTAAGCCAGCCTTCATCAATATGATTTTCTTTAATCTGGGCGGTTAATTTAAGCACATTGCTTAAATGACTTTTAGTGCGGGAAAGCGCGTAATTTACCGTGGTACGGGTGCTCATCATAAAGGCCCAGTCACTGCTTTGCGCCAGAACTAATTCACGCCCCGCCTGGTCTAAAGCCCGTCTTTGCAACCCGTAAGCCTCAGGATGACTGTTGGCTAGTTCAACCATTTGCGCGGCGGCAAAATGAAGGTGGCGGTATATCCAATCATTAGTCTGGTTCAACCAGGTTTCATGGTAGCCTTTATTTCCCCAACTGGAAGCGCAGGGCCGCGCTACTTGGTTGCAGGGAAAACGGGTTAAATAATCACTGGGGGTAATCAACTCCAGTGTATCCTGATCAAAGTATATCTTGCGGATTAAGTATTCCAGCCATAAAGGTCCTTCAAACCACCAGTGACCAAAAAGCTCCGCATCATAAGGGGCCACAATAAGCGGCGGTCTTTCCATCAGTTTGTTTAGGTGGGCAGCCTGCAATTGGCGGTTGAACATAAAATTGCCGGCATGAACAGCGGCTTTATTTTCAGCCCATTCAGAAACGTAAGGCTCCTTATGGTTGGTGGTACCGGTGATCCGGTAATATTTAATCCCGGTGTTAATTCTAATCCCGTCCGGATGAATATATGGCTTAATATAATCATAATCCAGGTCAAAACCAATGTCCCGGTAAAATTCCCGGTAATCAAAATCTCCTGGATAACCTTCCCTGGCGCTCCATACCTGTTTGGAAGATTCCACTTCACGGCCAAAGGCAGCCACCCCGGAGGGGCAGTATATGGGGGCAAAAACACCAAAGCGGGGACGGCGAGAGGCAAATAATACCCCGTGGGTATCGGTGAAAAAAAAGCGCAACTTAAATTCTTTCAAGAGGTCGTCAATACCCGGAGCGTACCCGCACTCCGATAACCAGATGCCCGGCGGTAAAGTTCCTAAATACTGGCGGTGTACATCCACCGCGGTGGCAATTTGCGCCCTTACCGTTTCCGGTTGAACCATCATTAAAGGTAAATAACCGTGCGTGGCGGGGCAGGTTATTATTTCTAAATATCCCAGGTCATGATATTTTTTAAAGCCCTGAATAATTTGCCTTTGGTAAACATCGTTAAACAAATACCTGGCCTGACGAAAACGATGCTGATACATTAAGGCTGTTTTATGAAAAGGTGAATTATAAGTACGGCCCACTTCTTTATCCGCCAGTTCAATAATCTTTTCTAAATGATTATCATAGCGCTGCTGAAGTAAAGGGTCGGTAAACATAGAAATTAAAGTGGGGGAAAGAGAAATGGTTAAACGAAAAGGCACATTATCATTTACCAATCTTTCAAATACTTGCAATAAAGGAAGATAAGTTTCGGTTACCGCTTCGTAAAACCATCTTTCCTCTAAAAAATGCTCATTTTCCGGATGACGGACGTAAGGAAGGTGCATATGCAAAACAAGAGCTAAAAAACCTAAGGGCATAAAAAAATTACTCCTTTTCTCCAAATTATTCCTAAATAATATCCGTAATATTCACCAATAAATAACATAAAAACTAAAGGGTAAAAAAGTTACGTATGAGAAACGTAAAAACCAGGAGAACTAATCCCTAAAGGAACAATTCCCATGCGACCCGCTATTTCTTCTTCAATCAGGGGAGAACTGACCCCGTACTGGTGCCTGATGGTATGATAAAGATCTTCAATCCACATCCATTCCTCGTCCACTTGTTCCGATAAAGAAGCGCGCGGGGTACTGACCACATTGGAGCGTAACAAAGTTACAAAGTGCCCGTTTTGAAATTTGCGCCCCACCTCAATACAAAAAGAGCGGTCCGGCTGCCCCACCTGAATATACCAGTCATCAACCTGGTCACTAATAGGAATATCCGTATATTCAAGTAGGCTTTTTTTTTCAAAATTAGTCCCGGTTACATCATAAATCCGAAGCACCGGTTGAGACTGACCCCAGGCAAAGGGCCCGTAATTTGTTTTAAATTCTTCTTGTATGGCGGCGCTGATTTCCCAGTAAGTATATAGCCAGTAAGGGTCACGCGCCATAAGCACCAGCCGGTCAATATTATACTTACCAGGCAGTTCTTCTTCCGGTTTCTGGGGTTGGGGCCTTACCGGTGACGGAACGGTTAAATCGCTGGCGTATTCCTCTTTAAATAACGGCAAATCTAATTTGGTTAAAGGTGCTTTTGGGAGGGAGGATCTTAAAGTAAAAATTACTTTACGTTTTTTTAATATTAAAAAGGCCACCGTAAATAAAAAAATAATCAAAAAGCCAAAGAACCAGGGCAAAAATACCGTCATGATGCGCTGCTACCTCCTTAAAATTTCTCTTAAAATTTAAGTAAGAATTAAAAATAAAAATTAAACTACTTAAGTCAGCTTAAACTTTCTTTATTATTGCCATACTCTAAAATGTTTATGATTAAAAAATATAGGCAAAATATAATTTATCTTTTCGACCAAAGAAAATTATGATGTTAAAATATTAATATGTTAAAATGAAGCTAAACCAAAAATAAATCGGGGAGGAATATATAAGTAATGCCATTGGAAGATATTACTATTTCAAAAGCTATTATTACCCGGTACAATCAGGAATTACTGGCAGCATTAGAATCAGATGTAGCTATTGCAGGCGGGGGACCGTCAGGACTGGTGGCGGCTTTTTATCTGGCTCAACAGGGCGCGCAGGTGGTATTGTTTGAACGTAATTTGAGTTTAGGCGGTGGAATGTGGGGCGGGGGTATGATGTTCAACCAGATTGTAGTTCAGGAAGAAGCAATACCCATTTTAGATACTTTTGGCGTCCGGTACCGTACTTTTGAGCCGGGCTATTATACCGCCCACGCAACAGAGACCGTAGCGGCCATTATTTTAGGAGCAGTCCGGAAAGGAGTAAAGATTCTTAATCTTATTTCCGCGGAAGATGTGATGGTAAGAAATGAACGGGTCTGCGGACTGGTGCTTAACTGGACGGCGGTTGGCCTGGCCCGTTTGCACGTAGACCCTATCGCGGCAAGTTGCTCTTGCGTGATTGACTGCACCGGACACGATGCTCAAATTGCTAATATTGTAGTCCGTAAGATGGGCGCCGTTTTAAAAACATCCAGCGGCAAAATAGAAGGGGAAAAACCAATGTGGGCTGAACGTGGTGAAGCCGCGATTATAAAAAATACGGGTGAAATTTACCCTGGGCTATACGTGGCCGGAATGGCGGCAAATGCGGTTTATGGCAACCACCGGATGGGTCCGGTTTTTGGCGGGATGCTTTTATCGGGAAAAAGGGCCGCCGAACTTATTAAAGGTGAGAGATGAGAAGTGATATGAAATGAGGCACAGAGGCACAGAGGTCCTAACAGTAGGGATTAGGATGTAGGGGCTAGGATGTAGGGGCTAGGATGTAGGGGAAACGAAAACATAGGGGCTAGCTAAATCCTAAATCCTAAATCCTAAATCCTAAAGAGATTTGCAAGTCCGGCAAAAAAACTTTGTGCCTTTGGCACTTTGCCCCTTTGCCCCTATTATTTAGAAGGGATTGATTTAAATATGTTTGTGCACTTGCACCTGCATACAGAGTATAGTTTGCTTGACGGAGCAGCTAGAATTAAAGAGGCGGTTGCGGCCGCTAAAACTTTTAATATGCCGGCCTTGGCCATTACCGACCACGGAAGCATGTTTGGAATTATTGATTTTTATAAAGCCTGCCAAAAAGAAAAGATCAAACCTATATTGGGTTGCGAGGTATACGTAGCCCCCCGCACCATGCGTGATCGTACACCCCATATAGATGACCAACTGTACCACCTGATTCTTCTAGCGGAAAATGAAACTGGCTACCGTAATTTATTGCGGTTAGTATCCGCAAGTTATACCGAGGGTTTTTATTACAAACCACGGGTAGATAAAAATATTCTCTTTAAATACCACCAAGGGCTTATTGCTTTAAGCGGGTGTTTTGCCGGTGAAATACCCGACTTAATTCTAAAAGGAGACTTAGAAAGAGCCAAAAAAGCAGCCCTTGAATACCGCGATATTTTTGGGGCGGGTAATTTTTATTTAGAATTACAGGAACATGGTTTACCCGAACAACAAATAATTAATAAGGAACTAATTAATTTACACCGCACCCTGGATATTCCTTTAGTAGCCACTAATGATGTCCATTACGTTCAAAAGGAACACGCCTTCATCCAGGATGTATTGTTGTGCATTCAAACAGGTAAATTTATAAGCGATCCGGCGCGATTAAAATTTCGCTCGCAGGAGCTTTATTTAAAAAGCCCGGCCGAAATGGAAGCTATTTTTCGGGAAGTACCATCAGCCATAGAAAATACCCGGCACATTAGCGAGCGCTGTGAAGTAAATTTACCCTTTGGACAAACCCTCCTGCCGGCATATAACGTGCCGTCAGGTTTTACGGTAGACAGTTATTTAAAAAAATTGTGTTGGGAAGGAATTGAGTGGCGGTACGGGATAAAGATTGATCCCCTCACCGACGACCGACGACCGACGACCGACGACCAACTTTTAACTTCCCTGCGCTCGCGTTTAGACCTTGAACTTAAGGTAATTAATGAAATGGGTTACGCCACTTATTTTCTTATTGTATGGGATTTTATTCACTTCGCCCGCCAAAATAATATCCCGGTTGGACCGGGGCGGGGTTCAGCCGCCGGCAGCTTGGTAGCCTACCTGCTGGGGATAACTAATCTCGACCCGTTAAAATACGGTTTATTATTTGAACGCTTTTTAAATCCGGAACGTATTTCCTTGCCGGATGTGGATATAGACTTTTGTTTTGAGCAACGGAGTACGGTAATTGATTATATAATTAACAAATATGGTGCTGACCGGGTGGCCCAAATTGTCACCTTTGGAACCATGATGGCGCGGGCAGCCATCAGAGACGTGGGCCGGGTAATGGATATACCTTATAGTGAAGTGGACCAGGTAGCCAAACTAATTCCGGCTGAATTCCACATTACCATTGAAAAAGCCCTTCGGGAATCTCTTGAACTAAAGGAATTATACCAGCAGGATGAACGGGTAAAGCAACTAATTGATACGGCCATAATGTTGGAAGGTATGCCCAGACACGCTTCTACTCATGCGGCTGGAATTGTAATTACGCCAGAGCCCCTGACAAATTATTTACCCCTTTATAAATCTACCGATGGACCTTTAACTACGCAGTTTACCAAGGACCAGGTAGAAGAACTGGGCCTTTTAAAAATAGATCTTTTGGGGCTCCGGACCTTAACGGTAATTGCGGATACTTTACGTTTAATTTGTGAGGGCGGCGGTCCCGCTATAGACATTGACCAGATTCCCCTGGATGATCCAAAAACTTTCGCTCTTTTAAGCCAAGGGGAAAGCATTGGGGTTTTTCAACTGGAAAGCAGCGGCATGAGAACCCTTTTAAAGGATTTGCGGCCGCAATATTTTGAAGATTTAGTAGCCCTGGTGGCCCTTTATCGCCCCGGACCTTTAGGCAGTGGAATGGTTGAAGATTTTATTAAACGAAAACACGGAGAAAAAAAGGTGGTTTACCTTCATCCCAAGCTGGAAACAATTTTAAAGGATACTTACGGGATAATTTTATACCAGGAACAGGTAATGCGGGTTGCCAGTGAGCTGGCAGGTTTTACCTTAAGTGAAGCTGACCTTTTGCGCCGGGCCATGGGTAAGAAAAAACCAGAAATTATTGCCGGACTACGCGCCCAATTTATTGGTGGGGCCGAAAAAAACGGCCTAAATAACTCTATTAGCGCTCAAATCTTTGACTTAATGGAGTATTTTGCCGGTTACGGCTTTAATAAATCCCACTCGGCGGCTTATGCCCTGGTGGCTTACCAAACTGCTTTCTTAAAAGCCAATTACGCGGCCGAATATATGGCGGCTTTACTTACCTCCTTTAAGGATAATACCGATAAAATCGCCGTTTATATTGAAGAATGCCGGCGCTTAAAAATAGAAGTTCTACCTCCTGATATTAATGAAAGCCAAAAAGACTTTGCACCGGCGCAAAACAAAATTCGTTTTGGCCTGGCAGCCATAAAAAACGTGGGTTTAACAGCAACGGAAGCAATTATAAGGTCCCGGCAAAAAGATGGTCATTTTCAATCTTACGCTGATTTTTGCCGCCGTCTGGACACCAGAATAATAAATAAGCGTGTTCTGGAGAGCTTAATTAAATGTGGCGCTTTTGATTCTTTAGGGAACCGGCGGGCTCAACTAATAGCAGCCGTAGACATAGGATTGGGCCTGGCGCAGGCAGCCCAGCGAGAACGTAACCATGGCCAGTTGTCTCTTTTGGACTTACTGGATGGCGGCGCTCAAAAAAACCTGCTTGAACTGCCCGACCTGGCCGAATACCCCAAACAAGAATTATTGACGATGGAAAAGGAATCCTTGGGTTTGTATATCAGCGGACACCCGCTGACCGAATACCGGCAGTCGTTGGCCGAATACACCACCGCCTGCCTGGCTGAAGTACGGGAAATAAAGGATGAGGATAGTGTCTTATCTGTTGGAGGCATGTTAACTTCACTTAAAAAAGTTAATACGCGCCGTAACGAAACAATGGCCTTTGGGACCCTGGAAGATTTAACGGGCAGCCTGGAGGTAGTTTTTTTCCCCCGGGTATATCAAAAGTATGTCTCTTTTTTAAAAACCGAAGCGATTGTTTTGGTAAAAGGACGGGTAAATACGGGGAGCGAAGATAATAAAGTAATCTGTGACGAGTTATCTTTGCTGTCTAAAAAAGTTAGCGCCAGTCTTTACCTAAAACTGGTAAATGAAAAGCTGTCCCTCCATTTAATTGCCCAAACTCAAGATATTCTACGCAGTTTTCCGGGAAAATCCCCCGTATATTTATTCTTTCCCGAGGAAAGGAAAATGGTTCTTACAGGGCAAGATTATTGGGTAAATTTATCAGGGCCAATTATAGCCGAATTAAAAAATTTGCTGGGGAGCGCAAACGTAAAAATTAAAAATAATGAAACTTAAAGTAAGAGGTGATTTAAAATGACAGACCAGTGGGAGCTTTGTGCGGAATACGTGGTAATTAAAGCCCTGGATAACGGGGTAGCTATTTTTGGTCTTACCCGCGGTAAAGATACAAAATTTCATCATTCGGAAAAGCTAGATAAAGGGGAAATTATGATTGCCCAATTTACCGAACATACTTCAGCCATTAAAATCCGGGGCAACGCTGAAGTATTGACCAAGCACGGCAAACTGCGCACTACCGGAGAATAAAGAAAAAAAGAAGAACCCGCGAAACAAAAACCTGCTTAAAACAAATACTATCAAGCGGGTTTTTGTTTCAAGTAATAAAAAACCTTTTTAAAAGGAAATACTACTTCCAAAAGGAGCAAAATTTATTGGTTAGGGGATGGATAATTAGTTACCTGGGAGCGTTTGGGATAGGAGGCCTTTTGCTAGGCGTTGTTGTTGAAGCCATGGGGATACCCTTTTTTCCCGGGGGAATTATGGTTATTCTTACCGGCTTTTTAATTAACCAGGGTAAATTAAACTTTTACCCGGCCTTAATTGCAGCTACGGTAGGCTTTAATTTGGGAGCAATACTGGCCTATCTTATTGGCCGGCATATAGGAGAGCCCTTTTTTTACCGCTACGGTAAATACCTCTACTTAACCCCGCAAAAGTTTAACCGCGCCCAGGCCTGGTTTGAACATTCCGCCCCTGTTTTTATTATATTCGGGCGTTTTGTACCTATGGTCAGCAACCTGACTCCTTACATAGCCGGTTTAAGTAAGTTAAATATCCTCAAATTTTTGTTTTACAATACTATCTTTGCGGTAGCCTGGTCTGCCTTTAACCTATCCGTGGGTATGCTTTTTGGTTACAAATGGGAAACCATCAGTCGTTTAATTAATTCCCGGCTGGTTTTAATTGGGGGCGCGCTTTTGTTATTTTACTTAATCTACCATTATATTTGTTATTTACGTCATTTACGCCATCCTACCCGCAAAATTTAATAACCGCAAGAAGAACATGAAGCAGAACTGCAACCGCTGCAGCCGGTATTATTAAAGTCATTAGCACCTTCAAAGTCACCCTCAAAATCGCGCTCAATGCTTCCTGAGGACTTAAAGCTGCTCATTACCCGAATGGGTTTTACTGCTCCGCAATTGGGACAAATTAAATCTTTGCCAGTTTCTCCCATAACGCATAATTTTTCAAAACGTTTTTTGCACCCAGTACAACGGAATTCGTAAATAGGCATTTGCTTTTCTCCTCTCGGTTTTTATAATATTTACTAAAATTAATTTATACTTAAAACACAGTATAGTCAAGTCATTTAATATTACTAGCTTACAAGGGTGGCTATATGCTAAAATAAAATTAACTACTTAGGTTCATAGGAGCAAAGGCACAGAGGGGCAAAGGAAAATGAAAACATATAGAAATCTGCAAGTCTGGTAAAAATCAATGACTTTAGTTACTGAAATATATAAGATTTCTAAAGGGTTTCTCAAGGATGAAGCTTACGGATTAACTTCTCAAATGAGACGTTGCGCGATTTCAGTTCCCGGCAACATAGCGGAAGGTTATGGTCGAAACTCTATTCAGGTAGGCACAGAGGGGCAAAGGAAAATGAAAACGTATAGGGATCTGCAGGTCTGGTAAAAAAACTTTGTGCCTCTGTGCCTTTGCCCCTCTGAACCTGAGTAATTACTTAAAATAAACTAAGGTCAACTTATGGATAAAAGTGAATTAAACGAACCAAATAAAAACAAAATTTTAGTTAAAAAGTTAAACCTTTTTTATAAAGATTATCAAGCTCTAAAAAGCGTTAACCTGGATATAAAAGCAAATAAAATTACCGCTCTTATTGGCCCTTCAGGTTGCGGCAAATCTACTTTTTTACGAACTTTAAACCGGATGAATGATTTAATTGAAGGGGTAAAGGTAGAAGGGACTATCCTGTTGGAAGGAGAAAACATATATGGGCCTGAGGTTGACGTAGCCAATTTACGCAAACAGGTCGGCATGGTATTTCAACGACCTAATCCTTTTCCCATGTCGGTATATGATAATGTAGCTTATGGTCCCAAGATTCACGGGTTAAAAAACAAGCGCCAACTTGATGAAATTATTGAAAAAAGCCTGCGCCTGGCTGTCTTGTGGGAAGAAGTAAACGACCGTCTTTTCAAATCGGCTTTAGGACTCTCGGGAGGGCAACAGCAGCGCCTTTGTATTGCCCGTCTTTTAGCGGTAGAACCCGAGGTTTTGCTTATGGACGAACCCAGTTCGGCTCTGGACCCTATTTCTACCCTTAAAATTGAAGAGCTAATTCAAGTCTTAAAAAAAGACTATACCATTGTTATTGTTACCCATAATATGCAACAGGCGGCCCGGGTTTCTGACGTTACCGCTTTCTTCTTAAACGGTGAACTAATTGAACATGGGGCTACCGAGGAAATATTTACCCGTCCCAAGGACCAGCGTACCGAAGATTATATTTCTGGCAGATTTGGTTAAAAAGTTTTTTTCAAGGTGAATTTTTACTTGTCAACCGGGAAGATACATAATATATTAAAAAACAGTAACTATTCAGGTAGGCACAGAGGGGCAAAGGAAAATGAAAACATATAGAAATCTGCAAGTCTGGCAAAAAAACTTTGTGCCTCTGTGCCTTTGCCCCTATGAACCTAAGTAGTTACAAAAAACATACCATTAAATCAGGGAGTATAGAAAATGAATCCGCGTTCGTCTTTTGACAAAGCATTAATTGAAATACAAGAAGATATTTTCCAGTTGGCCAATTTAGTGGAGCAAGCTATTTATAATGCTGTCCAGTCCTTAATAAAGCTGGATCCGGCGGGGGCGGCACAGGTAATTATGTGTGATGAGGAAATTGATGAACTATACGCCAAAATTGAAAGTAAATGCATTAAATTAATTGCCACCCAACAGCCAATGGCCCGGGACTTAAGAATGGTCGTAACAGGAATTAAAATTCTTTTAAGTTTAGAACGCATAGGCGATCATGCGGTAGATATTGCTCAAGCTACCATGTGTATAAGGGAGTCTGAATTAAACCGGAAAAGCAGCGAATATTTAACTAAAATGTCCCGTTTAGTCCAACAAATGATTAAAGACGGGTTTGAGGCGTACAGGGAAAGGGACGTCCAAAAAGCCCAAGAAATGTGTACTTTAGATGATGAAGTAGATCATATTTTTACTAAAATATTTCAGTTGCTGATTGATAATATTTTAGCTGACCCCAAGTCGATTGTCCAATCATCTTACTTGCTTTATGTCAGCCGGTATTTGGAAAGGATAGCTGACCACGCCACAGATATTGGGGAAGCTATAATTTACTTAATTACCGGTGAAAGAAAAAAGCTCAATTAAGGTTAAGATAAAATTACGGTAAAGGGTAAAGGGCCTAAGGTAAACATTAATGGGAATTAGGGAAAATTTGCTTACGGTGTACAAAAAAATAAAACTGGCCGCTAAAAAATCGGGACGTAATCCGGAGGTCATAAAAATTGTCGCCGTAACCAAAACAATCTCCCCCCAAACTATCCAGGAGGCTATAAACGAGGGCCTTACCACGTTTGGCGAAAATAAAGTGCAAGAATTGTTAGCTAAACAACCTCTTTTACCTCCCGGAATCGAATGGCATATGATTGGTCACTTACAAACAAATAAAGTTAAAAATATTGTGGGAAAGGTAAAACTTATTCATTCTCTTGACCGCTATTCTTTAGCCCAGGAAATTAATCGCTGGGCTCTAAAGAAAAGCACGAAAGTGAATGTTTTAGTGCAAGTAAACGTATCAGGAGAACCCAGCAAACACGGTCTGGCCCCGGTTGAGCTGACCGGTTTCCTTGACGAAGTGGCGCACTTGCCTGGTTTACAAATACTGGGCTTGATGGCTATGGCTCCTCAAACGGACAACCCTGAAGAAACAAGACCGGTATTCAGAAAATTAAGGGTCCTGGCTGAAAATTCAAGCAAAAATAGACCGGGTCTGGCCTTAGTTTACCTTTCCATGGGGATGAGTAACGATTACGAGGTGGCCGTAGAAGAAGGAGCAAATATAGTCCGTATAGGCAGCGCTATTTTTAGCGCTTGATATATATAATGTAACTATTCAGGTAGGCACAAAGGTCCAATTGATAGTTTTTAGTGGATAGTTTTGAGTTTTTAGTCTCAACATTGGTACTTCCTTTTCTGTAAACTAAAAACTGTCAACTACATACTACTAGATATCTGCAAGTCTGGCAAAAAACTTTGTGCCTCTGTGCCTTTGCCCCTATGAACCTGAGTAATTACTATATAATTTATATTTATTGTCATAAGGAGGGTTTGCTTGAGAATGAAAATGATGGACAAGGTATTAGGATTTATTGGTTTTGAAGAGGTACCTGGGGAACTTGATGAAAAAAATTTAGAAGAGCGTCAGCAAGAAACACAGGAGGAATTTATCAAACCCAAGCGTAAAGGACAAGTATTAAATTTACACACCCAGCAAGCAGTTAAAGTTGTAGTTACTAAGCCGCAAACCTTTGAAGAAACCCAAGGACTAGCAAACCATTTGAAAAACCGGCGGCCGGTAATTATAAACTTAGAAAAAACTAATGCCGAAGTGGCCAAGCGGATAGTAGATTTTATGTGCGGTACCACTTACGCCTTAAACGGAAACATGCAGAGAGTCGGAAACGGTATTTTTCTTTTCGTACCTAGCAACATAGAAATTAATAGTGAATTTAAAGAACAAATTGAGAACGGCGAGTTATTTTCTTGGATGAAAATTCAATAAAAAGGAGTGTTTTTTTGCCGCTAACTAAACTAAACTTGGGTTTTATAGGTGGAGGGGTGATAGCTGAAGCAATTCTTTCCGGCTTAATAAGAAGCGGCCTTAACCCCCAAGGCTTTTTTGTAAGTGAGATTAAAGATAGTCGCCTTACATACCTAAGCCATAAATTAGGTATTAATCCGGTAAGAAATAATTTTGACCTGGTTAAAAATTGTGATATTATTATTCTAGCCGTGAAACCAGCCGTGGTAAAAGAAGTTATGCTTGAAATTGGCCAAGAAATAAAAGCCGAACAAACCTTAATTTCTCTTGCGGCCGGAATTACAACCGGCTTTGTTGCTCAGTTTATGCCTGAACCAAGGGCAGTAGTGCGGGTAATGCCAAATACCCCTGTTTTGGTAGGAGAAGGAGCGTGCGCTTATTGTTTGGGAACGCACACTCAAGACAAGGATAAAGAAAGAGTAAGAGCAATTTTTGAGTCAGCCGGAAAAACTGTTGAAGTACCAGAAAGTTTAATAGATGTTGTTACAGGTTTAAGCGGAAGCGGGCCGGCCTATATGTACCTTATTATAGAATCCTTTGCTTCTGCTGGCGTTCGTTTGGGTTTGCCCAAAGAAGAAGCTTTAATTTTAAGCGCCCAAACCATGCTGGGAGCAGCCAAAATGGTTTTAGAAACAGGAGAGCATCCCGCTAAACTAAAAGATGAAGTAACCACCCCGGGCGGTACAACCGCGGCCGGTTTATTTTCTTTGGAAGAAGGAAGCTTGCGGGCAATAATAATGCGGGCGGTGGAAAAAGCAGCCCTCCGGGCGCATGAACTGAGAAAATAATGAGTGGGGAAAAAAATGAGCATTATTAAAACTATAGAGGTATTTTTTTTTGTTTATGAATGTTTGCTTATTACCCGGATTATCATGTCTTACGTTAGATTTACCTCCTATAATCCCTTTTTCAAATTTATATATGAATGTACTGAGCCTTATTTAAGATTATTCCGGCGGGTCATACCTCCAGTAGGAATGTTTGATTTTTCTCCTCTGGTTGCCTTTTTCGTTTTAGAAATCATCCGCCGCTTAATAATTAATTTAGTCCTTACTTTGCTTTAGCGCATAAATTAGGTAAAGTTAGGTAAGTAGAGGACGTTAAATTTAACGCCTTTATCTGGAAGAAGATAACGTTTTTATGTTGTTTGTCCGGGAAGATAAAAACGGGGTAATATTTAAGGTCTGGATAAGCTTTAAAGCTAAGAAAAACCAGTTAACCGGTTTATGGGCAGATGCCTTGCATATTAAGGTGGCTGCTTTACCCGTAGAAGGAAAAGCCAATGAAACTTGTTGCTCTTTCCTGGCCCAAAAACTAGGGGTTCCTAAGTCGTCGGTAAAAATAATTAGTGGTGCACGCAGCCGGGAAAAACTAATTAAAATAACCGGTGCTAACCAGCAGCAAATCTTAGACCTTTTAAAATAAAAGTAACTACTCAGGTTCATAGGAGCAAAGGCACAGAGGGGCAAAGGGAAATGAAAACATAAGAGGTGTTTAATTAGTGGATTACAGTAAAACTTTAAACTTACCTAAAACTGAATTTCCCATGCGGGCTAATTTACCCGAAAGAGAACCGGGAATTTTAAAATTTTGGGAAGAAATTGATCTTTACCGCCTGGTTCAGCAAAAAAATACCGGCCGTCCCAAATTTGTTTTGCATGACGGACCACCTTACGCCAACGGGCATATTCACCTGGGCACCACCCTGAATAAAATCCTTAAAGACATTATTGTTAAGTACAACTCCATGGCAGGAAATGATGCTCCTTATGTGCCGGGTTGGGATACTCACGGATTACCTATTGAGCAACAGGCAATTAAAGAGTTGGGTTTAGACCGCCGGGTAATGAACCCGGTAGAATTCAGGCAAAAATGCAAGGAGTTTGCTTTAAAATTTGTGAATATCCAGCGTGAAGAATTTAAACGGTTGGGCATAAGCGGCAACTGGAAAAAACCTTATTTAACACTGCACCCTAATTATGAAGCTGTCCAAATAGGAGTTTTTGCCGAAATGGTAAAGCGGGGTTATATTTATAAAGGCCTAAAACCTGTTTTTTGGTGCGCTTATTGCGAAACCGCGTTGGCCGAAGCAGAGGTAGAATACCAGGATAAAAAATCACCCGCCATCTACGTAAAATTTCCCGTTAAAGACGGCCAGGGTTTATTACCGGAAGAAAATACCAGTATTATTATCTGGACCACCACCCCCTGGACTTTAATTTCAAATGTGGCCTTATGTCTTCACCCCAACTACAATTACGTTTTAATAACCCAAGAAGAAGAAAAATATCTGGTGGCGGAAGAACTATTATCTTCTTTTGCCCAGGCAACCGGGCGGCAAAATTTAAAGATAATCCAGGTATTCCGTGGTCAAGAACTGGAAGGTATAGTTTGCTACCATCCTTTCTTAGACCGGGAATCAATTGTTGTTTTAGGTGAATATGTTACTCTGGATACCGGTACCGGTTGTGTGCATATTGCCCCCGGACATGGTGAGGAAGATTATCTGGTTGGGCTGCAGTATAACCTGCCTATTTTGTCACCACTTAATGACCGGGGTTATTTTACGGCGGAAACCGGAAAATTTAGCGGCCGGTTTTATACGGATGCCGACCAGGAAATTATAGAAGAATTGCAAAAGGGCACTTTTTTAATTAAACAGGAAACCATTCAGCACCAGTATCCTCATTGCTGGCGTTGTAAAAAACCAATCCTTTACCGGGCAACTGAACAATGGTTTGCTTCCATAGATAAATTTCGAGAAATGTTATTGCAGGCCATCCAGCAAGTCCGCTGGATTCCTGGCTGGGGCAAGGACCGGATTTATAACATGATTGCCAACCGGGGCGATTGGTGTATTTCACGCCAACGGATTTGGGGTGTCCCTATTCCTATTTTTTACTGTGCCAACTGCGGGAAAGAAATTATCAATGACCAGACCATTAGTCACCTGCAGAATTTATTTCGCCAACATGGTTCGGATGTCTGGTTTGCGTGTGAAGCAGCAGAACTCCTGCCGCCAGATTTTAATTGTCCGGTATGCGCTGCGCAAGAATTTACCAAGGAAACGGATATTATGGACGTATGGTTTGACAGCGGCTCAAGCCATTTAGCCGTTTTAGAGCAGCCAGACACCTGGCCGGAGCTTCACTGGCCGGCTGAACTTTACCTGGAGGGAAGCGACCAGCACCGCGGCTGGTTTAATAGCTCTCTTACCACCTCGGTAGCGGTCCGGGCTCAAGCTCCTTATAAAGCTGTGTTAACCCATGGTTTTGTGGTTGATGAGCAAGGGCGTAAAATGAGTAAGTCCATGGGGAATGTGGTTGACCCCTTAAAAGTAATTAAGCAAATGGGAGCAGACATCCTGCGGCTATGGGTTAGTTCCGCTGATTACCGGGATGATATTTCTGCTTCACCAAATATTTTAAAACAAATTACGGAAGCATACCGGAAAATACGCAACACCTCGCGCTTTTTATTGAGCAACCTTTACGATTTTGACCCTTCGGTAGACCAGGTAAATTATCAAGAATTAACCGAAATTGACCGCTGGGCTTTAGTCAGTCTGCAACGTTTAATCCAAAAGGCTCTTAAAGGTTACTACGATTACGAATACCATGTAGTTTACCACGCCATTCATAATTTTTGCGTGGTTGACCTGAGCGCCCTTTATTTAGATATGATTAAAGATCGCCTTTATACCTCTTCAGCCCAAGGACGGGAGCGGCGGGCAGCGCAAACGGTGCTTTATAAAACCTTACATGTCCTGGTGCGTTTACATACTCCTATATTAGCTTTTACCAGTGAAGAAATCTGGCGCTACCTACCCAAAAAAGAAGGGAATCCGGTAAGTGTACAATTAACTGATTTACCTCAGGTAAAAGAAGACTACCTGGACCTTGAATTAGAACAAAAGTGGGAACGTTTATTAAACATTAGAGCAGAAGTCACGGCGGTGTTAGAAACGGCCCGCAAAGAAAAATTAATTGGTAATTCCCTGGAAGCAGAAGTAGCCCTTTATGCTTCAGGCGAATTATATGATTTTTTGCGTAGGGAAGAAACAAAATTACCTACTATTTTTATTGTTTCTAAAGTAAGTCTGCACCAGTTAAAAGACAGGCAGGATGCCTGTCCTACCAATAATAACCTGCTTCCGGTGGTAGAACAGTCATCTTACCTGTCCAAGGCTAAAAATATACCTGATCTGACGGTGGCTGTCCGGCGGGCCAAAGGAGCTAAGTGCACCCGCTGTTGGATTTTTAACGAAAAGGTAGGTTTAAATGCAGAGCATCCTGACCTTTGTCCCCGCTGCCTTGAAGTAATTAAAGCGGGCAACTTTGCTTAAAGCCTTCGTCCTCAGGTAAATTATCTTCATTACTGGCCAACACCGCTAACTGGTCGCAACGTTTATTATCCGGGTTGTCACCGTGGCCTTTTAGCCAAAACCAGTTTATATGATGTTTTTGAGCCAAAGAGAGGATTTTTTGCCAAAGGTCAATATTCTTGGCCGGTTTTTTACTTTGAAGCAACCAGTGATTTTTCTGCCAGTTTTTAGCCCAACCCAAGGTCATGGCCTTAATAATATACTGGCTGTCAGAGTAAAGGTTAATCAGGCAGGGTTTTTTTAACTCTTCCAGACCCTTAATTACCGCCATTAATTCCATCCGGTTGTTGGTGGTGCACCGGTAACCCCCGCTTAATTCTTTCAGATGGTCATTATATTTAAGAATTATTCCATAACCCCCGGGGCCGGGGTTTCCCTTGCACGCCCCGTCGGTGTACATAACCACGGTAGGCAGCTCACTCATCAAAATAACTCACTTCCTGAATGTCCGACCGAAGGGACAGTCCGGGGTTAGACTATGTAACAACCCTTTAAACTGACCCCTCGTTTCTGTATTTAATTAATAGTAACTACTCAGGTTCATAGGGGCAAAGGCACACAGGCACAAAGCCATTAGGGCAGACACGCAGGTCTGCCCCTACATGCAGATCTCTATACGTCTACCTGCGCCGTTGCCTGTCTGCGTGCAACGCACAGGCAGGCGCGGCAGGCAGGTTTTTATTTCCCTTTGCTCCTCTGTGCCTTTGCTCCTCTGTGCCTTTGCTCCTCTGTGCCTACCTGAATAGTTACAAAATTTATGGCTCAAAATACTTACCAAGGTAAATATATGGTATCACTAAAGTTTTTCTTGCACACTCCGGGTCATTTCCAACCACTGGGCAAGAATTAACTGCTGCCGAGGCAATTATCATTGCATCAGGTACTTTCAGGTTGGTTGTTGCCCGTACTTCAGCAGCCTTAAGAGCAATTTCTTTTGACACATCTAATAATTTTAAGTTTGGAAAATGATTAAGAAAAAGTTTTATATTATTGACCAGTTCTTCATTCCCTGCTTTTATTGGTTTTACTAATAATTCTGTAATCGTAATCACTGATAAAAAAGCTTTTGTTTTTCCAACTTGAACTAAACGAAATAACTCTTTGGCCCCTTTACCATAAACAGGAATATCTTCTAATAAATAAATTGCTATATTTGTATCAATTAAAATTACCGGAAATCTTTCCACCTCTTTTAAAAAATCTTTTATTCCCATGTTTCCCGTTCCTTTTGGATATATTCATCTATGTTTTTTAAAGATTTACCGTAAACCCCCCTGGCTTTGCCGGCAAAAAAATCAGTAAATTTTTCCGGCAAACGGGTAAAGGTTAGCTGGTTTCCTTTTACCTCCAGGATTAAATGGTCTCCTTGCTTGAGATTTATTGCCCGACAGACCTTAGCCGGTAGAGTAATTTGCCTTTTACTAGAAAGTTTTACAATTGGCATTTTGCTTTACCTCCTTATAACACTCCTTATCTAGGATAAAACACTTTACATTGAAAGTCAACAAGATAGATGCCAGTGCTGACGCATGAAATATTTTACAAAGTTCTTTGAGTCTTTTTTCGTAACTATTCAGGTTCATAGGGACAAAGGCACAGAGGCACAAAGGCATCAGGGCAGACACGCAGGTCTGCCCCTACATGCAGATCTCTATACGTTTTAATTTCCCTTTGGACCTTTTGCCTTTGCTCCTTTTAAAACAAGGGCAGGTCTCGACTCCCATTAATAGTTAAGGCCTGCCTTAACTATTAATGATCTTAGGAAAGGACTCAATTATTCTTCTTCCAAAACCTCATTTAAAATCCTGGCAAACTCATCCAGACTATCTACTTTAATGCTTTTTTGGTTCCCACGGGGACGGTTCCTCTGGCAGGTATTTTTAATATCTGCTTTTGTGTTATAGTATTAAGTTTTATGGTATAATAAAATTGTATAGATATTTACGGATAACCCGTTTTGAGGAGTGGTGGTGGCTCATGACTTTTATCAGGAAAGTAGCAAATAGCGATTTACTTGCTAACATCATTGACATACCGGAAAGCCTTAAAAATAAGAAGGTAGAGATACTAATATTTCCTTATGAGAATATGAATTCAGAAGATGCTGCAAGCCATAAGTCAAAAAGAGCCAGGGGGCTGTTGGAGAAATATAAGAATAAAGAGCTTCAAGGCTTAGAAAATACTGCTTGGGTGAATGCGGTGGACGATAAATATGAAAATAGTTGATGCCAATATTGTTCTAAGATACCTACTAAATGATGCTGAAGACTTGTCAGAGAAAGCTATTGAGTTGTTAGAAAATAATGAGGTTTTTGTCCCGAATGAAGTTATAGCAGAGATTGTCTATGTTTTAGAAAAAGTGTATAAAGTAGATAATGGAGAAATATGCAGTTCGCTAACAGAACTTTTCGGCTATAAGAATATACAGGTCAGTGACGGAGAAGTGGTTAATGAAGCGCTAAAAGTCTATTCGGAGAGAAAGCTTGATTTTGTTGATACAATCCTATGTGCCTATCACAAGATAAGAAAACATGAGATTTATTCTTTCGATAAAAAGTTAAATAACCTGTTGAAAAAGTAGCCTGCGCCTGCCAAGGGCTAGGGGCAGCCACAGGGACGGTTCTTGTGGCTGCCCCTAGCAATACCAGATACATGTTCAGCATCCCGAAAGAGAACACCATTAAAACACTAAGCTTCACCTTTTAAAATAAGGGCAGGTCTCAACTCCCATATAGAGATAAGGCCTGCCTTACGAAAGAATTCCGGGCTAAGGTTGTGCCGATCATTTCAGGAGGAAATTGGCTTTAACCCGGCGGCAGACTTCAGCGCCAACGGCAGGGTGGATACAATTGATCTGATCCTGCTGGCCAGGAGTTACACTAAAGAAGGGTACAGATAGAAGGGTACAGATAGCATGCTTTCTAAAAAATAAGAAAACCTGCTATTTTTTCTTTGGGGATCATATCAAATCTTGTTTTCTACGTGAAGAGATTTGCCAAGGCCATCGTGAATGATCGCTTGTGCTTCTTCTACAGTGTTGGCGGCAAACAGTTCTTCCATAACGTGGTCCAGGATTTCCAGGTTGGTCATTTGCTTAA
The DNA here is from genome assembly GCA_000681355.2 of Peptococcaceae bacterium SCADC1_2_3. GTDB lineage: Bacteria > Bacillota > Desulfotomaculia > Desulfotomaculales > Nap2-2B > SCADC1-2-3. Next base: position 6,650 of record JJNX02000014.1, on the reverse strand, counting down.
TTTTTGGCATTTTTTCACCAGGGGCTATCCCAAATCTTTTCGACATGAATTTACAAATGTCATCCTGTTTTGCCTCTGCCCTGCCTTTAGCCTCTCCTTCTGCTCTAGCCTCTACAATTGCAGAGCGTTCCTCCAGAATTGCCTTTTCCCGCAGTTCGTATAACCTGCGTTCCTTTTCGCTTTGCCAGAACATTTCTTCAATGGTTAATGCTTTTCTAATTGCTGCATTCTCCATGGCTATTGCCTCCATTTCTTTACCTTCCAGGTTGCTGAAATATACCATCCAGGCTTCCAGGTTATCCTTTGGTTTACGGTCAATAACCTTTACTTTATTAATCTCCAGGATATGGACTTCTAATAAATCAGTGAAAATATCGCCTGTTTCATCATCTATCGCCAGACATTTTCCGTCCCAGACGAAGATCTCCTTCGGTACGCCAAAAACTTCAGCTACAGGGATGATAGGGGCGTATAAGTCACCATAATTCGCACCCGCAATTGCGAATCTGAGGGGGCTGTACAGGCGACAGGTAGAATCTGAAAATATGGCTGTGGCACAATAGTATATAATATTCTTTCGATTCCCTGTCAAATATTTGTGCTTTGTTTCGATAGTGGGGTTTTATATTGGTCTTCCGCTAACGCTTACATTGTTGCTATATTATGTGAAATAGTATTGTTAGTTGAGGCCTTCCGCTTGTTAAAGGGATATAAACATGGATTTTATATCCTATGTATCGGTGCTGTCATCGTGTTTTTTGCTAATATCGATATTATGCTGATTGGTTTTGGGGAGTGACCCAGGGGTCAGGCTTTACTTTGTAAATTTTTATTTATCTTTAAAGCACTCTTACTGTGGTATAATGCTATTAGCAAACGTTATTTTTCACCTTAATTATACTGTCGAAAGCAGGTGACAAAATGGCTATAGAAAAAATCCTCGAAGAAGTTAAGAAGCTGAGCCCGCAGGAGCGGAAGAAACTGGTACATTTAATTGAAAAAGAAAATGAACCAATATTTAAAGAGAAGGAACCGGAAAAGAGCATGGCTGCGCTAAAAAAACTGATCGGGTTGATAAGCGACCCGGAAGGAGGTTCTCACACTTATGAAAAGGACCTCTACGGAGGTCCCGGCCCACTTTGATCTCTTTGTTGACAGTGCCGGCTTCATAGCCGTAATGAACGACCGGGACCCCGCTCATGAAAAGGAGATTGAACTTTGGAACCTGTCCATCGAAACCGGAAAGCTCCTCGTTACCAGCAATTTTGTCATCGGCGAAACTTATACCTGGATGCGGTACCGAAAAAATCCACATATCAGACAGCAGGCTTTTAGCTTTCTTGAGCTGTTGGACCAAATTCAGCCGCCAGTTTTAACAATAATTCAGGTCAGCGCCTCCGTAGACAAACAAACCAGCAAATTGCTAAAGAAGTACCGGGACCTTCCTCTTTCTTACTGTGATGCTACCAGCATAGTGCTTGCCGATCAGTTCGGCGTAGATCAAATCTTTACTTTTGATCAGCATTTTCTCGCCGCAGGCAAGGTAATCAAGCCATAGCCGACGAATAACCCCAAATTCCAGAGATAATCACCCGGGGAAGCAAAGGGACGTTTTTCTTACTTCCTTAGCAATTGTTAAGTATAATAAAGAAATTCCGAAAGCGTGATGATCGATAGCAAGACAAGCAAGGGAGCGGTGTGAGACCTGTCTGCCGACAGGTAGAGCGGAGTTTACCACATCGTGACAAGAGGAATTAGCCGGCAGGACATATTCTGCGACCAAGATGACTATCAGCGTTTTCTGGGAATTCTTGACCAGGTGAAAACTGACAAGTTTGAAGTATACGGATATTGCCTGATAAGTAATCATGTCCATCTGCTCATTCATGAAAAAAGTGAAGAGATCCACCAAATCATGAAACGCGCCTGCCGATTGGCAACCGGACCTGTACCTTGGCCTGGCGGTTTTTTCATCTTTGCGGTTTACCCGGGAAATAATTTCAAAAATTATCGAGGTGAGTAAAATGGAGACATCCCCTCTGTTTGATGGTATTCGGGAGAAGTGGATTAATCAGGGCGAACAACGAGGCGAACAACGAGGAGCAATTAAAACTCAAATTGAAGCTATTCTGGAGGTATTGGAAGAAACTACCGGGCGCTACCCTAGTGACCTGGAGAACAGGCTCCGGGCAATTCAGGACATAACTACCTTAAAAACGCTTCACCGCCGGGCGGTGAAGGTAAAGACTCTGGATGAGTTCCTGATGTTGCTAAACGAGGTGGAGCGCATAAAGCAATAAATCCTTCCCGCAGCCATAGCTTTTTAGCGTTTAGCGACTGACCGGCTGTAAACAAGGGAGAGCGGACATTAGGCGCTTTATACCACTTCTCGCTGCAACATCAATCAAGGATGAAAATTTATTTTCAGGGTATCTCTTAATCCGTAAGGGTCAGGCTTTTTATAAAAAACCTGACCCTTACGGACATAATGCGCGCCGCCAACCGGGGCGCTTTGAGTTATCTTCAGCCTCCGCAGCCGAGCTGATTGAGAAGGCATTTGATTACTACTACCGCCACCTGGTCGCTTCTGGCCAGCGCCCGCACCAGTAAGGCAGCCATTTCCTGGCGGGTGATCTGGCTCTCCGTGGAAGCATAGGGACGTCAGACTGTATGAAAACCAATTCTGTAAATTATCTCCCCCCACTTTACACTTATTTTAAGGCAATTTTGAAATGAGAATATGAAAAATATAGCATGTTATGAGATTTTTCCCCCACTTTGCAAAGGTTAATACAAAAATAATTGACTTTTCACACAGTCTGACGTCCCTATGCTTCTTATGCTTACCTATAAAAACCCTTGACCACGTAAAAGTTTTATTTAATAATTAGACCATACAACCTATCCTTTTCCAACAATACAATTAAAATGTCGCCAATTTTTTAAGGAAGATGAAAATAAATATGCAAAATCTTTTAGAAGAACTTAAAAAACTTTTAGAGAAGGACGAACGATTAGTAGTTGACGGTAAACTCTTAAAGAACAAGATAATTGAATTATCTCTTAAACTTGACCCTGATTTAATTAAACTTTTGTTAAAAAATGAAAGTATTAAAACACATTTCTTTCAGGAAGTTGATGGGGGGGTCCTTGTTTTTGATAAAATCAAGTTTCAAAAATTTGTGAGCAATAAAGCATTTTTACCTGATAGTTATACTTCGTTTAAAAACAAGATAGGACTTGTAACTGAAAATGAGGAATATCTTTCTGAAAGCAAAGAAGTTGTCTTAGTATGGCCATATAAAGATTGTATGCTTGAAGGTGGTATGGAAAAAGAGGACGAGAAACGGGATGAAATATTTTACAATGAAATACTTGCCCCAGATGAAATTGACCGTCTTCTCGAACCTAAGGTTTTGACTAACTTTAAAAAAATAGATAAAAAAGGAGAACATAAAGTAAAAGAGATAAAGGGAAATGATAACCTGATTATAAGAGGAAATAATTTGCTTGCATTACATTCACTCAAAAAAAGATTTGCTGGGAAAATAAAACTAATTTACATTGATCCGCCGTATAATACTGGCAATGATAGTTTTACTTATAATAACAGTTTTAATCATTCAAGTTGGTTAAGTTTTATGAAGAATAGGTTAGAAATTGCGAAACAGTTATTGAGAGATGATGGAGCGATTTTTATTTCAATTGATGAAAATGAGCATGCTTATTTGAGGATATTATGTGATGAGGTTTTTGGAAGAGATAATTTCATAACAAGCTTAGTTTGGCATAGTAAATATACAACATCGAATGATGCAAAATATGTTTCAACGCAACATGAAAATATAATATTTTTTGCTAAAAACAAAAATAATTTTAACATAGGATTACTTGATAGAACTGATAAAATGAATAATGCTTATAAAAATTTAGACAATGATCCTAGGGGACCATGGAAAGCGACACCTCTACATGCAAAAAGTGGAACAGAGAAAGGGAAATATCAATTTTTATTTAAAAATGGAGTTAAATGGATTGCACCACAAGGAAGATATCCTAGATTTTCTCAAGAAACATTAAGAAAGATGGATGAAGAAAATAGAATTTATTTTGGCAAAGACGAAAAGGCAACACCAAACGCTAAAACTTTTTTGTCAGAAGTTAAGCAGGGTAAAGTTGTTGGATCAGTGTGGTCATTTGACGAAGTAGGTAGCACCCATAAAGCCAATGAAGAGTTGGCAGAATTATTTGGCAAAGGAGTTTTTGATAATCCGAAAGTGATTGGTCTAATTAAGCAGGTTTTAAAAGTCGGAAATACAAAAGACGCGATTATTTTAGACTTTTTTGCCGGAAGCGGAACGACTGCTCACGCTGTTTTGGAGTTAAACAAAGAAGATGGCGGAAACCGGCAGTTTATTTTATGCGAGCAAATGCATTATGTTGATACCGTCACAAAAGAACGAGTGAAAAAAGTAATTGAAAAATTAGGTGGCGGTTCCTTCATCTACTTAGAGCTAATGAAATTAAATGAAAAATACATTGATGAAATAAAAAAAGCAAAAACCGCAAAAGAACTCCTTAATCTTTGGGAAATAATGAAAGAAAAAGCATTTTTGAGTTACAAAGTTGATGTTAAACAATTTGATGAGAATGTAAATAAATTTGAAGAGTTGAGCTTAGAAAACCAAAAAAATTTTTTGATTGAATGTTTAGACAAAAATCATCTCTATGTCAATTACAGTGAGATTGACGACGAGGATTATGGAGTGAGAGAGGAAGATAAAAAGTTAAATAGCGAGTTTTATAATAGATAAGATTATGGAAACGAATTTAGATAAATACAAAATGGATATTAAAGAACTTATTAAAAAGGGTGCGAAGTTGTTATCTATTTTAACAACTAACGATAATTTACAAAAATTTAGAAAAGATTATGAAATTTGGTATTCAGAATCTTTAGCATTAATAAAGGTTGTTTTGCCAGACAGAATTGAGGATTTTCAAAGATATTATGATCAAAAAGGCATCGACTCGTTAAAGAAATATATAACTTATACTCCACCGAGAAGTGAAGGTATAAAATTAGATTTTGATTATATCCCAGCTAAAGAAGTAGATCATGCTAGGGTATTATTTGAGAATCAATAAGGCATAGTAAAAGCTGCTCAAAAGCGTTTTGAAAGTTCTTTATTTGATATTAAACAACTTGTCCAGGCGGATTTATTTGATTCTGAACTTGATGTTGCTCGAGAATTAAATAAGAAGGGTTTCACCCGCGGGGATGGAGCAGTAGTGGGTGTAGTATTAGAAAGTCATTTATCGCAGGTGTTGATAAAATTATGAAAACAGTTTTATGAGGTAAAATAAATATGCCAGGACAAACATTAGAACAAAAAATATCAGCAGCAAAGGAACTTGGATTACCTTTTCCTGAAGTCCCCCATATTATAAAAAACAATCTCAATCCTTTATTCCAATTAAGACCATATCAAATAGAGGCATTCTCTCATTTTATATTTTATATGAACAACCCACAAATTAAGCAAAATCCCACCCAACTTCTTTTTCATATGGCAACAGGTAGTGGTAAAACATTAATAATGGCAGGAGCAATTCTTTACCTTTATGAACAGGGATATCGCAACTTTATCTTTTTTGTAAACAGCACCAACATAATAAACAAAACGAGGGATAATTTCTTAAATTCTTTATCTATAAAATACCTTTTTTCTGAAAATATTACATTTGGAGATAAACAGATTAAAATTAAAGAAGTTGATAATTTTCAAATTGCCAATCAAGAGGATATAAATATTATTTTTTCAACAATTCAAGGGTTACACTCTCGTCTGAATACTCCTCGTGAAAATTCTATTACCTATGATGATTTTACTGATAAAAAAATTGTTCTTCTTTCAGATGAAGCTCATCATATCAATGTAGAGACAAAAAAAGGGGAATTAAATATTGAAGAAAAGGAAGAAATAATTAGTTGGGAAGGCACTGTAAATCACATCTTTAGGTCAAATCCTGATAATATATTACTTGAATTTACTGCAACAGTAGATTTTAGTAACCAAGACATCGCTAATAAATATTTTGATAAACTTATTTTTGATTATCCGTTGAAACAGTTCAGGATAGATGGATATTCCAAAGAAGTAAAAGTTTTAGAAGCTGATTTACAGCCAATAAACCGTGCGTTGCAGGGAATAATATTAAACCAATACAGAAGAAAGATATTTGAAAAATATAAAAAGAGGATTAAACCGGTTATTTTATTTAAATCAAAGACAATAGCAGAAAGTGAAAAATTATTTGAAGAGCTTAGCACTACAACGATATTTAGACTAAGTACTTACCAATCAATTTACTTTTCTTGTGGGAAAGATAGGCTTTGTAATTTTTCCTTTGTATCCAACCGACCAACATGATCAAATCATCTGTTGAGAATGTCCTCAAGGGTAATACTGCCGTAAGTAGAATCCTAAGCTGCGACAGAGTAATAATGGGTGCTTTTTTCCCCCAACCTTATCTTGATATGCCAGAGAAAGAAATGACTGAGCATGGAAATCAGGATGTGACGATTCCAGCTCGGGTACTTCCTTACCTCGTAATGATCCATCCCGAGTTCCGATTTGGTTTCTTCA
>JJNX02000013.1 GCA_000681355.2 Peptococcaceae bacterium SCADC1_2_3 | reverse complement strand
TCCAGGCATTCTTCTCGTTGTCAAATGTGGCCTGCTCGTTGATAAACCGTCGGAGGATAGCGATAGCCTCCAATTCACTGATTTCCGGACTGGATTCGGTGATGGACACCAGTTCGGCTCCTAACCCGATTATCTCTTGTATGCGTTTTTTGGCTTCGCTACCTTTGGACCGGTATAGGGTTTTGGTTTTATACTCCGGTTCGAGAACGTTTTTTAATTCGTTTGTAAGGATCTCCGGAGGGCAGGCGGCCAGTGCTTGCGTCAGTACATCATACGCCAGCGATAGCCGACCGGCCAACTTGATATTGGTCATGATTTGTGTGGAGTCTACGCGCTGTTCTTTGGTATTGATCCCGGCTACCGCTATAAAATGTTCGGTTAGTTTTTCGAACTGCCCGAAGATAAAATCGTCTTTTCCCGGATTTTCTACGGTGTAGTGGTAAACCCGCCGCCGGAACTCGTAAAGTGTGCGCTCGGCCAGGTAGAGTTCACCAAGGTTACGCAACCCCACAGCGTACATAACCTGATAGTTGAAGCGAAACTGTTCGAGAATATCTTCGTCGGTGTAATCTTTCATGTGTTTGATGAACTCCAATGAAAGCTGGATGTTCACGGGGAAGTTGGGACGTCCGTTATCCAGGCAATACAAAGGTGCAAAGACTGTCTCGTCGATTTTGCAAAATACGTGTTCATAAAAAAGAGGTGCCCAGGTTCCCTGTAAACTAGCCTGTATCTTGGGATTCATCATCGAGTAACTGTTAAATAGTTCTGTTTGAAGGTGGTCTTTGTTTTCCCGAAACATACAGAACCTCCCTGTGTCATTCTATGTGATTTATCTCTATGTTTTGGATTAGACAAAAGCAGCAAAATCTCTTTATATTAATGTTATATTCGATATTCACCCTTGTTTTTCCTGCTTTTTATGGAGCTCTTTCGGTTATTTTAAAGGGTTTTTGCAGTGGGATCATTTATAGATTAACGAGAGAAATGGAAATTGTCGAATCCTATTCACTCCGCGCTCTATTTCGTCAAGAAAATCGCTTCCAAGTCCTGCCACTCGTTCTTCATAATAGAAAGCCGCCGCCTTCATTTCCTCGTCGGCATCGAGATGAAATTCTATTTCATACATCTTAGTCTTTCGCGAGCTTCCTTAAGAACTTGGTCAGCTGGTTTAGTTATGGATGCACCAGCCCTAATCTCTTGATCCCTTCGACGTATTTCGGCAAGCCAGGCGAAATTGACCCCCTCATTTTCCTTCTCGTCAAGACTTTGAATTAGAATCTCGGCAAGTTCGGCCCTGCTTTCGGCGGGTAAAGACATGGCTTTTGTGGAGACTTCCTCAAACTCAGTCATAATATTCACTCCATCAATCAGAATAGTATTGACATAATTCACTAGGGGCCTAACGCCCGGCGTCAGCCGCCGCAGCCCAAACGTATCATTTCATCTCCACCAGGAACCGCTCGCGGGCTGCGGTCGGCCTGCACGCCGTTGTTAGACGGTTTCCTCTCCACTAGTAGCCGCCAAAAACCCTGCTGCCGTTACTATAGCTATTCCGCAAAAGGGATTTAACGACCGCAAGTCGTTGTCCCCGCTAATGAGGTAGGCCGCCCTTCCACTGACCGCTAACTCCAGAAACTTATCATCCTTGGCATCACGGCATATCCGTAGCTCTTTCGTCGGCTCAATGAAGGGCGCTCACCAGGGTATTCGTGTCGAGGACGTAACGCGCACTACTGCTCATTCAAAATTGATTCCAGAATTTCTGGAGTCAGACCACGTTCTTGGGCTTTGCGGCTCAGTTCGCTCATGATGACTTCCAAGGGGCGTTTCGCTCGCGTCACTTCAGAGAGTTTCAAGCTTAGCAGGACATTGAGCTTTCGCTGTTGTTCGGCAGGCGCTGTCTCGTAAGCATCCGCTGCTTCAGGGCTGACTCGAATAGTAATGACCTTTGTTTTCATGCCATTCACCTTCGTTTTCATTGGCGTTTTGTCACTATATACTCATTCCTTCCAATAGGACAGAAAAGTCCTGGTATCGTCCAGCAAAGCAGTTGCCTTTAAAATCTTACTGGTGTACTTAAACGATTAGCCCAGGGAACTTCCCTGGGCTAAATCTTAGGGTAAAGTTAAGGCTAAGCTTTTTTACCAAACCGGTGGTGAAGAAACATATTCAATTAATTTTTCGTTTTCCGAAGCCATCCGCACACCGTTAGAGGAAAAAGTATCTCGTATGTAGAATAATCATAGTTTATTTACCAAATTTTCTGGTCATCTTTAGGTGGTGGAAAAAAATGCGGGCAATGATACTTGAGGCACCGGGGAGACCTCTGCGGGAGGCTGATGTACCCATGCCGGAACCTGGTCCGGGACAGGTTCTTATTCGTGTCCGCGCCTGTGGTTTGTGCCGGACTGACCTTCATATAGTGGACGGGGAACTAAAAGAACCCAAACTTCCTTTAATTCCCGGCCACCAAATTGTGGGTACGGTGATTGCGGCCGGCGCCGGGGCGGACAGGTTTGCCCAAGGAACACGAGTAGGCGTCCCCTGGCTGGGCTTTACCTGCAATAACTGTCGTTACTGTCTTTCCGGCCGGGAAAATCTTTGTGATAAGGCCCGTTTTACCGGCTATCAGATTGACGGTGGCTTTGCCGAATATGCGGTAGCAGACCAGCAGTTTTGCTTTCCCATCCCGGAGAATTACCCGGATCTACAAGCAGCACCCTTGCTTTGTGCCGGTCTTATTGGCTACCGTTCTCTGGTAATGGCCGGCGAAGCGGTATGTCTTGGTCTTTACGGTTTTGGTGCCGCGGCCCACATAGTTATCCAGGTAGCGTGCTACCAGGGCAGGCGGGTCTACGCTTTTACCCGGCCTGGTGACTTGGAGGCGCAGCAGTTTGCTTTGAGTTTAGGAGCAGTATGGGCAGGCGAGTCCGGTGCTACACCTCCAGAGGAACTGGAGGCGGCAATCATCTTTGCTCCGGCCGGGGAACTGGTACCGGCCGCCTTACGCGCGGTGGCCAAAAGCGGGGTAGTGGTTTGCGGCGGGATTCACATGAGCGATATCCCTTCTTTTCCTTACGAAATTCTTTGGGGAGAGCGCAGCGTACGGTCTGTAGCCAATCTGACCCGCCGGGATGGAGAGGAGTTTTTGACTCTGGCCCCCAGGGTCCCGGTACGCACCGAAGTGCAGGCCTTCCCTTTAAGCGCGGCCAATGAAGCCCTAAATGCCCTGCGCCAGGGGAAGGTACGGGGAGCGGCTGTTCTTACTATTTTTTGACTTCCTTTTCATCTTTTTTCATTTATTAAAAGTAAGCTCTCGGCATTTCAAAAAAAAGAAATTATATCAATATCCTTTGCAAAAAACCATTTATTTGTTTAATATAATTAAGAAAGATATTTACTTTTCAATGAATATTTAGCCTATCTTATCGTGAAATTTAGTGGTAAATTTATTTTGAAAAATTACCCTCAACAACCGTGATAAAATCTGTATTCATGGAGGTAGTAAAATGCCTGAGATACCGGTTAATCAAATCAGACCCGGGCTAAATGTACGCGGGACCTTCGCGTTAAAGGCAAAGAAGCTTCTTTCCTTCCGGGAAGCGCCGGGGTGTTTTCTGGCCGTGACGCTGGGGGACAGAACCGGCGAAGTGGAGGGACGGCTCTGGGAAGGAGCCGAAGAGGCCGGCGCCCGCTTGAAAGCAGGAGACATCGTTACCGTGGAGGCCCTGGCGGTGGAATACAACAGGTTGGTGCAGTTGCGTATAGATTCAATTGTTAAAGAAAACGGTCAAATTGATCCGGCCCGGTTTATACCCTTTGCCAAAGGTCTGGATAAGGCCAAAGAAAAGTTTCACCAGTTGATTAATTCTTTAACTGACCCGCCCTTAAAATCACTGTTTTCCCTTCTTTTTTCGGAACAAAATTTTTACGAGTCCTTTTGTCTTGCTCCGGCCGCCAAGCAATATCATCATGCCCTCATGGGAGGGCTTTTACTTCACAGCGTCAGCGTAGCCGCGGCGGCAGACGGCATCGCCGGTAATTATCCCCAGGCCAACCGGGACCTGCTGGTGGCCGGAGCAATTTTGCATGACATCGGCAAGGTGCAGGAGTACTGTTGCCGCGGCGCCGTGGAGCAAACTGACGAAGGCCGGCTTTTGGGGCACATCGTTTCCGGGGCATTGTTCTTGGAACGTTACATTGAAAAGGTACCAGGCTTTCCCGGGGAGCTGCGCTTAAAGCTTTTGCATATACTGATTAGCCACCATGGGCGCTATGAGTGGCAGTCGCCCAAGCGGCCCAAGTTTTTAGAGGCGGCCCTCCTGCACCAACTTGATATGCTGGATACTCAAGTGGATATGTTTTCCCGCGCCGCCGCCTCCCGGGAGGATAAAGATTCCCCTTGGACAGGCTGGGTGAAGGGGCTGGACAGATATATTTACTGCAAATGAAAAAATAAGTTAAATAAAATATTTAACGGGAAAGTTTGCTATGCCGGATAAAGCTAAAAAAGGCGCCTTGCGAAGCTCAAAGATGAACATAGCCATTAAACAACAGGAGGAGGTTTTGTTTATGAATAAAAATAATGAAAACGAACACATTAAACAGGTTGCCATTGCCTGTCAAGGCGGCGGAAGTCACACTGCTTTTATCGCCGGAGTGCTGAAAAAAATTTTAAAAGAACAGCATAGTTTGAAGGAAAAGGGATATGAGATCGGGGCTTTAAGCGGCACCTCCGGAGGGGCTATTTGCGCGCTATTGGCCTGGTCTGCCTTGTTAACAGATAATGGAGACAAGGGCGTTGAACTGCTTGATTCGTTTTGGCAGGATAACGCCGCGAATTCATTTTGGGAAATGCTTTTAAATGAATGGATGATTTGGTTATCCCGTATTTCCACGCCTGAAATCAGCCCGTATTTTTATCCTCCCTGGGCCAAAGAACATTTAAAGAAAATATTGGTAAATCACGTTGATTTTGAAAAAATTAAGCAGCTTCTGGTAGAAGAGTTTATAGAAAAGTCAAGACCGGTAAAGCCTATGTTGTTTGTTGGGGCGGTTGAAGTGCGTTCCGGTCAATTTAAAGTTTTCAAAAATGTAGAGATTACTACTGAGGCAATTCTTGCTTCGGCTGCTATACCCTCATTATTTAGGGCGGTTTGGATTGGGAAGGAATTGTATTGGGATGGCTTGTTTTCCCAAAACCCTCCTATCCGAAATTTTGTCCAGGATATTGATTTCCACGAGAAACCTGATGAAATATGGGTGATTCAAATAGAGCCGCAAACGCGAGAAAAGGAGCCAACCTCAATAGAAGAGATAAAGGACAGGCGAAGTGAACTGGCGGGCAATCTTTCGCTAAATCAAGAAAAAGATTTTATTAAAACAGTTAACAAGTGGCTAGAAAAAGGCTTTCTTCCAAGCGACAAGTACAAGCTTGTTGAGATAAAAGAAATCGAGATGGGTCGTGACTTGGATTACTCATCAAAACTGGATCGCAGCCCTTCATTCATATACGACCTGATGGCTTACGGAGAAGAACAGGCGGAGGATTTTTTGAAACAATTACCATAGAATCATAGAACACGGAAGACAAGAAAACCGTTCCCCTGTCTTGCGTCAGGTAGTTCCCCGTGCCGCAGGTGGCACCATCAATGGATGAAAGCAATAATTATTTGTTTTATTGGAGGGGCGTTAAATTTAACGCCCCTCCAATACCTTAAAAAACCTTATTCGCTATAAGTTCCTCTTGCACTCTATTTAACTCCTCACCAAAACGCTGGAAATGAACAACCTCTCTCTCCCTTAGAAAGCGCAAAGCGTCCTTAATGCCCGGATCATCGGTTAACCTGATTAAATGTTCATAGGTAGTCCGTGCTTTTTGTTCGGCAGCCATATCTTCGTGTAAGTCAGTTACCGGATCACCGGTGGCCTGAATATAAGCAGCCGTCCAGGGTATACCGCTGGCGTCCGCCGGGTAGATGGCCTGGCCGTGTTCCGTAAAATAACCACCTAAATCTTCCTGCCGCAATTGTTCTGGGGTTGCATCTTTTATTAATTTATAAATCATAGTGCCAATTATTTCCCAATGGGCCAGTTCTTCAGTGCCAATGTCAGTAAGCAAGCCTTTGGCCCGGTTGGTAGGCATGGAATATCTCTGGGTTAAATACCTGACCCCGGCTGATAACTCACTATCCGGGCCACCGTACTGGGCCATCAGGTATTTGGCCATCCGCAGGTCCGTTTTGTAAACACGAACCGGATATTCTAAAATTTTTTCGTAAAGCCACATTATATACCTTCCCTTCTTTCCTTGCCTTAGCTATTATAAAGTTATTTCCCACGGCCACGGCCCCTCAATCCAACGCCAAGGACAGGGGCTGGAAGAAAAACCGTAGGCCATTAACGGCCCGTATGTTTTCTCATAAAGCATTTTTAAACTGTCCAATTTTTCTGCTGTTTTATTGTAATCATTTAAGGGCGCCTGCTCATCTGGGTGGGTATCCAGATAAAGAGTTAGCTCAATGGCGGTAAATTCTAATTTTTGAATATCACGCAGCATTTGCATTTGAATATGGTCCATTTTTATCTCCTCTCCTGGTAGGGGCGTTAAATTTAACGCCTTTATAACTTTAAGTCAAAAATTTTTAATAATTTTTTAATAAGGATAAGGACGGTATAATTCTGGGAAAAGAGTACCTTTTTCTAAAGCTTCTTCCGGGCTAAAAGTTTTATCGTAAGTTTGCACGGGTACATAAGCTTGCGCAAGAGTAGCCAGCGGGTAATATGATAAAGTTGCCGGGTTCTTTGGTGTTGGAGGTTTGTTTGGTGTTTGTGGTGCTTGAGGGTTTGGGTAATTCTGGCTTGGAGTCGTTGAATTTTTTGGCAAGTTACCGACCTCCTTTTGTTAATATTTTTTTATTACTAATATATGTTAAATTTTATTAATGGTGAAACATAGATTATTTTCCTAATTTTGCTCTTTAACCCATTGTTTTAACTTGAACATAGCTTGCCCGGAACCGAGAATCTCCTTTGCTTTTATATAATTCTTTTTTAAATCCTTATCCTGGTCAAATAAGTAAAAAACAAGGGCCGCGTTTAAGCAAACAATTTCTTGCCGCGGCCCATCTTCTTTGCCGCTTAACAAGGCTAAAAAACGTTTAACTTCTTCTTCTAAAGATGAGGCCATAATTTCCTGGTAGTTAGCGCGCCTTATTCCAAAATCCTCAGGGTTAATCTTATAAGTGGTAACTTTGCCGTCCTCCAACTCGGCTATAATTGATTCCCCGTTAATAGAGGCCTCATCCATGCCCTGTCCTTCATCTTCATCCAAACCGTGTACTACTATAGCTCGCTTATAGCCAATTTCTTTCATAATTTGGGCCACGGGTTCAACCAGTTCTTTAGCGTAAACCCCCCTTACGCCGTAGCGGGGTAAAGCCGGGTTGGCCAAAGAGGCGGCTATATTTAAGGTAGTCCCAAAACGGATTTGGGAAAGTATCCTAGCCAAGGCAGGATGAATATTCGGGCTCATACCGTTAAAAATTCCAATACCTGCTCTTTCAATGCTCTTTTTCACAATTTCTGCCTCACATTCAACGTCAACCCCTACTGCTTCTAAAATATCTACCGCCCCGCACCGGGAGGTAATTGCCCTGGCGCCGTGCTTGGCCATAAAGACGCCACCTGCCGCAGCAACTATAGAGGCCGCGGTGCTAATATTAAATGTCTTTAACCCGTCCATTCCCGTCCCACAGTTTTCCACCAAAGGCTGGGGGACGGTTGGTTTTGCCTTTACCGTATCAAATTCATAAATTGCTTCCCATGTCCCGGCAATTTCATCTAAAGTTTCCCCTTTTGCAACCAGGGCAGCTAAAAATGCGCCTTGTTGCAGTTCAGGCTGTTCATTTAAAAGCACCTGCGAAAACATTTCCTTAACTTCTTGTCTGGCTAAACATTTTTTATTTATAAGCTCAGTTACTTTACCGCCAAAAGTTTTAATCTTTTCTTCTATGCACATATAAAATTGCTCCCTTCTTAAAATTTAATTAATACTTTAAAACCCTTGCGTTGCGCGCAATACCTTAACCCTTCATTTATTTGCTCTAACCTTATCTGCCTGGTAATAAGCCAGCTTACCGGTACCTTGCCTGAAGCAATAAGCTCAAGGGCGGCTTTGTTTTGCGCCGCCGTACAGCCATAGGCGCCAACCAGAGTAATTTCACGGTAGTGCAACGTATTTAAATCAAAATATGGCCGGGCTTTTTCGGGCGGCAAACCGGAAAACAAACAAATACGACCCCTTGGAGCCAGTAAGTCCAGCAAGGGGTAATCTATTCCCTCCCGGCAGGCAAGTAAAATGACATCTACCCCCCTTTCTTTGGTTTCCTGGTAAATTACCTTTTTTATTTCCTTTGCCAAGGGATTAATTAGGCTAACGTCAGTCAAAAAACGACCGGCCAGGTTAATCCTGTTTGGCAAGCATTCGGTTAGAAAAATTTTTTTTGCTCCTCTGGCCCTGGCCAGCAGGACATGCAGGCAGCCAACCGGGCCGCCGCCAATGACAAGCACCGTATCATTTTCATCCACGCCGGTTCTTTCCTGCCCGTTTATACAGCAGGCAAGCGGTTCAGTTAAGGCAGCTTCCTCAAAGCTAAGCCTGTCGGGAACAAGGTTTACCGCCCCGGTGACCAAGCTTTGGGGTGGTACGGCTATAAATTCGGCAAATCCTCCGTCATAGGTAAACCCTATAATATCAATACTCACGCATTGGTTATCTGCTTTGTGCAGGCACAACGCACATTTCCCGCAACTTATCCCCGGGGCTATTTGTACCCGCGCCCCACTTTTAAACAGGTCGCTTTTGCTTTTAACAACCACCCCGGCAATTTCATGGCCGGGAATACGCGGGTAAATCAGGTCGCGGTGACCGCCGAAGAACATCTTCACGTCCGTAGGGCAAATTGAACACACCTTGGTTTTTACCAGGAGCCCTCCAGGAGGGCATCTTGGTGGCTGAATATTTTCTAATTCCAGGCAGCCTGGCGCTTTCAAAACCGCGGCTTGCAAAAAAACACCTCCCCAAAATAAAAAGTCTTCAACCAAAATAACTTTTGGCTGAAGACTTTACCATCATCCTCGCGTATTTTTTCAATAAACAGGCAGGTCTCCTGGCTAACGGATCATCGCTTTTTGTTCAGGCCTTCCCAGGGTGGCGCCCAGTGACCAGCTTTAAACCAGCTCTCCGACTACAGTGGCGGGACCGCACCGTTTGGGGTGACACTCAGTATTTTAAGCTAGGATACCGCCCAAAGCTTACCTTTACGGCAATGCTGAGTGCCAACCTCCGAATTTCCCTATTCTCCTGTTAAGGCACCTGTTTATTTTATTTAGTTTTTTATTTCTTAGTTATTTTAATAACACACATAATAATTTATGTCAAGAATTTAATTAAGAGAAAATATGGTTTTTTAAAGAAAGAGGGAAGGATAAAGGCTAGCCGGTATAACTGGATTTTTGTAGGAAAAGTTTTTAGTAAAATTTTTACTTGACCATTTTAACGAATAAATATATACTATAAACGTAAAAAATATATAATCATTTTTGTCCTTAATTCTTATTAAAGGCAAGAAAAGAAGAGGATCTGGATAAACATAGGGGAGTAGCTCAATGGTAGAGCAACGGTCTCCAAAACCGTAGGTTGCAGGTTCGAGCCCTGTCTCCCCTGCCATAAATACCTAACTTTTAGCTTGTTCTCTAGCCACTTTCTGGTCTATCTTATCTGCTCTCGTTCTGACACATCAACTTTGTCTGCTCCATTACAATATCCACCGCTTTTTCAGTCTTATCTGGCGGGTATCCGTATTTTTTCAGCAGCCTCTTAATTGTCATTTTCATTTTGGCCTGAACGCTGTCACGAATAGCCCAGTCTACGCTGATATTGTTTTTTATGGACACGGTTAGATCTCTTGCAATTTGCCTTAGAACATCTTCACCCATAATCTCTCTGGCGGATTCGTTTTCCGTCAAGGCGTCATAGAATGCTAATTCATCCGGTGTCAGCCCTGTTTTTTCGCCGCGTTTTTCTGCCTCGCTGATTTTTTTGGCAAGTTCTATCAGTTCCATAATGACTTGAGTCGTTTCAATAGCCCGATTTTGATATTTTCTAATCGCAGCATCCAACAGCTCCGAGAATTTTTTTGACTGCACAAGGTTGCGCCTTGAGAATGTTTTTATATCGCCCTTAAGCAATCTGTTCAATAGTTCGACTGCAAGATTCTTCTGCTTCATACCTTTAACTTCTTCAAGGAACTCATCAGAAAGTATGGCAATATTGGGTTTTGCAAGTCCCAATGAACCCAGGATATCTATCACTTCATTTGAAGAAATAGCTTTAGATATCAGTTGATTCAACGCAATATTGAGTTGAGAAGTTGTTTTCTTTTTAGTGTCATCGCTTATCATTTTGACAATGCTTACTTTAACGGCTTTATGGAATCCGATCTCCACGTTGAGCCTTTCAGCAATATCGGTTGTGGCGCATAAGGAATAAGCCCGGGCCATTTCGGTTACCAGTTTGATATAATCGTTCTTTCTATCCTCCCGAAGCCCAATGATATAATCCATCAATTCAACAATCGCTTGCATTTTTTCACTTGGCTTGCCGGTTAAGAATTTGCTATAGTCGTGGCCATGCAGCAGCTCTTTGATCAGGTCATGTTTCTCTAAGAGAACCTGGTGTCTGGTGTCTGGTGTCTGGTGTCTGGTGTCATGTGGTGTCGTGTCATGGCGTGTCATGCGTGTCCGTGTCATGCGTGTCATGGGTGCGTGTCATGGGTCCGTGTCCGTGTCATTCGTGTCATGGGTCGTGTCATGGGGACGGGGTTGTTGACATTTATGCTTTTAAAACAATACCCCTATTGATACCTGTAAGCCTCTCAATTTGTCTAATTGATAAGCCATGTTCTTCTTTTAGCTCTTTCAAATACATATTCCTTTTTAATATATCAGATTTCTGCAAATCAGGTGTATTCTGTACTTTACATACCTTTTTTATTATATTCCTGGCTTCCTCATCTGTTATTCGATATTTTTCTTCAATATCTAAACATACATCATCATTTACCTCGTTATTAAATTGATAAAAACCCTTTATTGCCTCTTCTCTATCATTATTAAACAATTTTAGCAAATAATCTGCGTCAACGAATTTTGTTTTATTAATATATTCTTTAAAGCTACTCCACTTGTATTGTTCAATACTTCCTACCAATCTTGCTTTAAGTGGATTCTGATGAATATATCTTTGAACAATTACAAAATATGATTCATTTTCTACCGGTTCACTTTTGAATCTGTCTTGAAATAAGTTTCCTATTCTTTGATATTTCCAGTTGTACCAATAAACATAACTACCGCATATTCTGCGCATCACTTGTTCTAGTGGTTCTATACCGGTCTTTAATAATAAATGCACATGATTTCCCATCAAGCAGTATGCATAGATTTTATATCCGCTTTGCATTTTATATTTCTGTATTACTTGTATAAATTTTACATAATCTTCTTCGTCTTCAAAGATGCTCTGCCGGTTTATTCCTCTCATAATTATATGATATATTTCGCTTTCGCTTTTCTTTCTCGCTTTTCTTGGCATAAAAAACACCTCCAATTTACTTTACCGTATATTAGAAGTGTTGTCAACAACCCCGTCCCCATGACATCCCGACATCCCGACATCCCCATGACATCCCCCCATGACATCCCCCATGACATCCCCCACTTTTGGGCTTATTCACTTTCTACACGTGACATCAATGCTACCGTCTCCACGTGGTGTGTCCATGGAAACATGTCTACCGGCTGGACTTCTTCCACCCGGTACCCCTTGCTTGCAAGATAACCGAGATCCCGGGCGAGGGTGCCAGGGTCGCAGGAAACGTAGACCACCCGCGGCGGACACATGTCCGTCACCGCGTCCAGCGCCGCCCGGCTGCAGCCTCTACGGGGCGGGTCCAGCACTACTACATCCGGGCGCAGTCCCCGTGCGGCCAAAACCGGGAGTTGTTTTTCCACTTTCCCCGGAAAAAATTCAACATTTCTGACATTGTTTAACGCGGCATTCCTTTGGGCATCTTCCACCGCCTGTGGTATCACCTCCAGGCCGTACACCTTTTTGGCGCGCCCGGCCAGGTAAAGAGCAATGGTACCGACCCCGCTATAAGCGTCCACCACCGTCTCCGCTCCGGTCAGCGCTGCATATTCCAGTGCCTTCTGATACAACACCAATGTCTGAGCCGGGTTGACCTGATAAAAGGAAGACGGCGATATGTTAAGGGTTAGATGCCCCAGGTGGTCGATGATATACTCCCTCCCCGCCAGAAACCGGTTTTCCCTTCCGGGAACAATTCCGGATAACCCGTTATGGATGTTACGAACTACCGACGCAAGTCCGGATCGTAAAGACAAAAGCTCTCTTACAAAGGCATTTTCCCGTGGCCACTCCCCGCTTCCTGTTACCAGCACGGTCATGATTTCTCCGGTGTGAAATCCCTTTCGTAAGACAACGTGGCGAAAAAACCTGCCTTGTTGTTCCTGGCTGCAAACCACTTTGCCGTGTTTGTTAAGAAGTTTTTCTACCACCGACGCCACTTCGTTAAGTTCCACGTCCACCAGCAGGCAACCTGAATCCAAACAATCATCTTGTTCGAAAAAAGCAGCCAGCGTATGGGAACCTTCCTCGTAAAAGCCCATACGATACCCGCTATCGCACTTTTCTACCTGAAAGTGGGCTTTATTTCGGTAGTGCCAGGGGTAATCCATACCAGCCGTGTCATGAACAGTTACCCCACTCAAACCGGCGATCCTGGCAAGGCTGTCACTTACCAGCCCGGTTTTCAACCTGAGCTGTTCCTTGTAATCCACATGCTGTAGGCGGCAACCACCGCAGGTGGAAAACCGGGGGCAATCCGGCTGTCTCCGGACCGGCGCAGGCTCTGTGATTTCCAGCAGGCGGGCCCGGGCATAGTTCTTTTTAAGCTCGACCACCTCGGCCAGGATTGCATCTCCTGGCGCCGTCCCGGGAACGAACACGGCCATACCGTGATACCGCCCTACCCCTTCCCCGGAGTGGTTAATCCCGTTTATTTGCAAATTAATTCTTTCAGTCTTTTGAAGAAGCGGTTCTTTTGTTGTCATCCGTTTATTCCGTCCATTATCGTTCTTCAGCACTCGAAAAAATAAATTTTTATCCGCCGGGAAGGATGTCGTTTCTGTCCAAACTCCATTTTTCCAGGCTTTTCATATTCACTCTCGGCATAATAACCCAGTTTATCGGCTTTTTCCCTGATAATTGTTACCATCTATTATAACCGTGTTTCATCACTTACCCAGGGAATAAGTTTTAGGATATTAACTTTCAGTACCCTTGTCTGCTGGTCAGTTGGTGCAACAAAGAGTCCATGGGGTCAGGTCTTGAAATATAAGAAAATCTTCCGGGCCATAAGCTTCCGATAAAAGCCAGCCCTTTTCCACATAATCGCGCAAAAGTGCTTCGATTGACCTTTTGCTTCCTCCTTTTTGCAGTACCTGGATAACATATTACTTTGCTCCGTAGAGCGGGCAGGGTGGGAAGCAGCCGATATTTACGAAAAAAGAATAGTAACTTCATTGGGAAAATTAACCTACAGACGGCGCTACTATCATGTGATATTCAAGTTTGTGATTATGAAAAAATCTATTATTGTGGTATTAATTAATGGTCAACTAAAATTACCTGAGACGGGTTAAAGCCAAAGTATACCTTTTCTTCTAGCTTAAGGTCCAGGGCAGAAAACTGGCTGGGACTTAAAACCGCTTTCCAATGAGCAAAGGGAGTGGTAATATTGACTTCCAGGTAAACCCCCTTATTTTTAATTCCGGTAATAATTCCCGAAAAGCAATTGCCAATTCTTTCTATGCAATCTTTAGCCAAAAGAATATTTTCCGGACGCACCCCCAAGTAATAATTGCCTTCTTTTGCCTTTCCTTCAATAACCACCGCCTGGGCATGTTCACTAAACCATGCCTTGCCCTCCGAAACGGTTACCGGGAAAAGATTTTTCATTCCGGTAAATTCAGCCACAAAGTAAGATGCCGGTTTTAAAAAGATCTCCTCTAAACTTCCTGCTTGCTCTAAAAATCCTTCTCTAATCACGCCTGCCCGGTTAGCCAGAATTCTTGCCTCGGTAAAATCATGGGTAACCAGGATAACCCTATTAGCCAAATCCCGGTGCAAGCTTTGAAGCTTATTTACCAATTCCTCTCTGGTATTAAAGTCCAGGCTGCTGAACGGTTCGTCTAGCAGCAACGTGGCCGGTCTGACCATCAAAGCTCTGGCCAGCGCCACCTTTTGCTTTTCTCCTCCACTTAAACTTTCAGGGTAGCGCTCTAAAAGATTTTCTATATTTAACAGTTCTACCAAGTAACGATAAAATTTTTCCTCCCTATCTTTATTTTTTTGTTTTTGAAAATAAAGTCCATAACGGATATTATCTTTTACCTTTAAATGGGGAAAAAGAGAAAAATCCTGATAAACAAAAGCCATTTTACGCTTTTCTGGCTTCTCAAAGGTAATATCCTGCCCGTTTAACCAAATATTGCCGGAATTAACCTGGCGCAGTCCGGCCAGAGCTTCTAAAAAAACTGATTTTCCTGCTCCTGTAGGTCCTAAGAGGGCAAAAAATTCTCCCTCTTGCACTACCAAATTAATATCTTTTAATTTAAAGCGGCCAACGTTTAAAGATAAATTATGGACGGCCAACATCTTAAGAAGACCTTTTTCTTTGCGTAAGCAACCTCGCTAAGAAAAACAAACCAAGGCAAACAATAAGCATGATGGTGGTTAAGGGTATAGCCTGGAAAAGACCATAAGAAAGGAACGTTTCATAAATTTTAGTGGGAGCAATTAGCGGATGATAGGCCAAAATAATGACGGCCCCAAATTCGCCAATTGCCCGGGCCCAGGTCATGATCAGGCCGTTTACGATACCCTTCTTTGCTAAAGGGAGGGTAACCGTAAAAAAAGCCTGAGTTTGGGTAGCTCCTAAAGTACGGGAAACGTTTTCTAAACGCCAAGGTATATTTTCAAAGGACTCCCTGGCTGCATTAATCAGGAAAGGAATGCTCACAAAAGTCATGGCCATGACAATGCCCGTTAGCGTTCCAACTACTTCAATTCCTGAGCGCTCCAGTAACCGTCCTACCCAGCAATTAGGACTGACCACGGTTAAAAGACAAATACCTGCCACCGGATGAGGAATTACCACCGGCAAGTCAACAATACTTTCTAAAAGACCTTTGCCTTTGAAATCTTTGCGGGCCAACAGGTAAGCCAGAGGAACCCCCAGGAACAAAGAAACAACAGCCGTTATGGTAGACGCCAGAATGCTTAAATAAACCGGGTGCATTAAAGAAATATCCCGAAGCGTTACCCAGAGCATGCTTCCTTTGGTCAAAGAGATGGTATTAAAAATAGGATAAACGATAAAGAAAAAGGTAATCAGGCTGGTAAAAAGAGAAATAAAGTAAATTGTTTCTACATGCCTTTTTTTCACCAGGTTTTCTCCTTTTTAATAAAAGGTGCCAAGGCAGGAGGTATTTGATAAAGATTATCTGCTTCCGGGGGAATAACCGGATGTTCATGTTCGGTAAAGATTTTTTTCCCTTCTGGACCAAGGATAAATTTTACGTATTCTTCAGCCCAAAGAGGATTTCGAGCATTCTTGGGAATAGTTAAGCCGTAAAAAATTACTTTTCCTGCCTGCTCATTACCAATAGCGCTAAAACGCTGAAACCCAAAATTTACTTTTACCCGGCGGTAAAAATCATCACAGACAGGGGAACTTAAGTTAATCTGAGGAGGCAGTTCAACAAATTTAAGCCCGTGTTGCAGGGCAACACTGCGGTATTCAAAAGCGTAGTCGATCAACCCGGCATCAAGCAAGGCCAAAACCTGGATACTGCCGCCCCGCAAAGATACTTTTTGACTAAGCGGTTTTATAACCTCGGGAATGAATATGGTATAGTTGCCGTCATCCTTTTGCACTTTCACGGACGGGTCAAAATTATTCGCAATTAAATATTTGAAGATATTGGGTTTTTGATAATATAATTCCGCTAATTGAATGGCCATTAATGACCTGTAGCCACAAGCATCTAAAAGCGGATGTGCCAAGCCAAATTTTACCTCAGGAAGGGAAAGAATTTCGTACCAATTGGCGCTATTGATTTTAGCCGCATATTTGCTTTTTTCCGTGTAGGCAATTACCAACTGGTTGGTGGCAAACTTTATATACCAGTTAGCATAGTCATCGTACATCAAGGAGGAAATCAGAGAATAATCGGCCACCAGAAGTACATCCGCCTTTTTCCCCAGGTCAGTTACATACCTGATCACCTGGATGCTTCCGTGCCCTTCTGTTTCCACCTCTACCTCCGGATAAAGTTTATTAAATTGTTTGCTTGCCTCTTCCAATGGTTGGATCAGGCTTCCGGCGTAAATAACCTTTAATTTAGGTTTTTCTTTTTCCCGAAGGCCACAGGCATTTAAACTTAAAAACAGACCGGCTAATATTATTCCCGCGATAATTTGTTTAACCTTCATCTTCTCTTAATCCTTTTTTTACTGGCCGAACCTCTATTTTGTTCACCCACTTAACCCAGTAATGCCCCTCGGTTAAAAGCTTTTGCCGGCCCGCCAGAACAATTCTTAAGGGCTTTCCTTCTTCTTCAGTAAAGAAGGTTTTATTCTTCTCGTACCCCAGAAGCATCTTTAATCCTCTGGCAGGTATTTCCTTTAAAGTCTGCGGGTCATAGGCCACAAAGTCTCCCCTTACCTGTTCGTAAGAAAAAACCATGGAGTAGCCATCAGGAGAAAAAACCCAAAGGCAATCTTTTGGGGAAATACCGCCTACCTGGGCGCAAAGGTCTTCCACCGGCACCCCTTTGTACTTGTCCGGCCCGTTGACCACACCAACCGAAGTAAAAAAACCGCCCCACCCCTGGTAAGAAGACATTTCTTTAATTTGATAAAATGTAAGCTCCTTAGTGCCTTCTTTACCCGTTAAGGTTAGTTTCCAGCTTATTCGACCGTTTTGCCAATGACCGTAAATATAAATAGATAAAAGGCAAATAATAGCAACCACCAGGAAGACAGAAAAGATAGATTTACTTCTTTTTCCCCACATTCTTTTAATCTCTTTCCCCTTTATTTTTTTGGCCGGTTAAAAAAATAAACTCCGGCCAGAAGCAATATTAAAAAACAAACAATATACGGAATCATATCCATAAACGTATAATCGGACGGGGGGAATTGTGATTTTTTGCCGGTTTCTTTGGTAGTTAGCCGAAAAGGTTTTTCCGGTGCCCCTCCAGAAAAAATGGCTATCTCTTCTACCCATTTTGCGGAAAGCCCGCTTGTACTTGGATACTTTCCTTCATAAAAATGCCAGTATTTTTCCTTCTTCATACAATCCCGCATATCCGCGTTGCCAAAAACATACTTGCCTTCTGCATTAGGAACTTTTGACATAAAAACAAGCCGCATTCCGGTATAATAAGAAGGCACATAACCATTTCCCTGTTGCTCCCCGGCTTTTTCTTCCTCCCCGTTATACCAGCAAAGAACTACCGGACCCTGTCTGTCTGGTGGCTCATAAATATTCTGGTAATCTAGTTTCACCTGATAGCCATCAGAAGCAAAAATTACCACTTCGTCACCTGGTGACATGCCCCCAACCAGTTTACAAAGGTCCTTAAGAGCAGTTCCTTTTACCGCTCCCTTATTTTTTAAATTTTTGGCTCTGCCGGGGTCCCATTTGTCTCCTTCAAAAACAGGTCCCTGATGATAGTAAAAAGTTTTCCCGTCTCCGTATACCGGCAGGTTGGCTTCCATCCAACGGTAGTCCACCCTTTTTTCCCCGGTCACTGTTTTTTTATTGGTTTCATATTTTACCAGTTGTACTGCTGTAGTCGGCTCCGCCCCCCAGGCCAATACCGGGGAAAATAAATAAAAAATAAGTAAAAAACTAAGTAAAAAAAAACTAAAATACCTATTCCTGTTTTTTATGGTTATCTTTATCACCTCACGTTTTGCTGATTAAATCCCTCAACCGCCCTATTATTAAAGCAGCTTCAGCCCGGCTCACCAAGTTATCCGGACGAAGGGTATTGTCTGGATAACCTTTTATAAATCCCTTGGCTAAAGACAATTCAAAGGCCTCTTTTGCCCAGACCGGAATTTTGCCGGCGTCTTTAAATTCAAAAGGGCTTAAGCTTTCCTCGCCCGTTTTTTCTTTAATTATCCTCACGGCCAAACAAGCCATTTCAGAGCGGCTGACAGGCCTTTCTGCCTCAAAGATTAACCTCCCGTCGTCCTGCAGATACCCTTTTATCAGGTCATCTTTAGTTGCCGCGGCGATTGCCCCGCGCGCCCAGACAGGAATGGCCGCAGCATCCGCAAATAATCTTAATTCCCGTTCATTTTCCGGGGAAAGTCCGAGTAAGCGCGTCAAGGTAACGGTTATTTCTGCCCGGCTAACCTTTTTTTCTGGTTTAAAGTTGCCATCAGGATACCCTCTAATTAAACCGACACCAGCCAGCTTGGCAACAGCCTCTCTTGCCCAGTGGTTTTGCAAATCCAAAAAGTCAATGGCTGTTTCCTCTAGGGGAATTTGTTTTTCAACCAGGGTGGTAAAACTAAATTTATAGTCTTCTTTAAGGCTGTTTCCTGATTTGTCTTTTATTGCCCTGGCCGGAATAGTTACCGTATATTTAGTATTAATCTTAAGGTTTTGTTTTGGCTTAATCGTAAGGGTCTTGCCCTCAATTGACTTGTTTATCTCTTTGTTTATTTCTTTGGGCTCATCGTTTTTACCGCCAAGAGTAATTTCTTCAAAAATTTCCCCCGCGCTTATTTCTTGATTGAAAACGATGGTTATAGTTTGGTTTACTGGTACCTCAAGAGCTTTATCTTCCGGGTCGGTGCGGTCAACCTTAAGCAACTCCCCAACAGCAATCCCCCCGCCGGAGCCTGCCCCGTTGCCCGGAGAGGCCGGGGGAGCTTCCTGACTATAAACGGCTATCTCAGAAACATACTTCACAGTATAGCCGGTGGTAGTAGGGTAGGTTTCGTAAAAGTGCCAGTATTCCTGGGGAAAAGACTGGCGCATATCCCAATTTCCAAAGACATATTTTCCTTCCCCGTTAGTCACCTGGGAAAAGAAAATAAGCTGCATCCCGTCACTATAATCAGGAACCTCCTGGCCATCTTTAGACCAGCAAAGAACAATTGGCCCCTGGCTGGCTGAAGGGGTATAGACATTGGGATAAGGAAAAATTTTAGAAAAACCGTCTTCAGCCTTAATTTTTACCTTTTCGCCGGGAGCCAGGCCGCCTGCTAAAACACACAAATCCTTAAGGGCAGTTCCTTTTACCGCCCCCTTGTCCTTTAAATTAACGCTTCTGGTAGGGTCCCATATATCATAAGGCTTTTCCGTATAGACTGCTCCCCAAACCTTCTCCCATTCTTCTGGAAAAACAGGTCCCTGGTGGTAATAGTGGATTACTCCATCTCCATATACCGGGAGATTATTTTTCATCCACTGGTAATCTACATTGCGCTCAGCCAGGATCATCTTTTCGTCAGAAGCGTACTTAACCAGGTGAACCGAAGTTGTGCTTGCTGCCCCTTCAGAGACGAAAATCAACAGTTGAAGAAGGGAAAAAGAAAAAAACAAGAAAAAGGTAAAAAACAACCGGGCAAAAGTAATTTTTTTAAATCTGCTCATGATCGGTCAGCGATAAACCTCCTTTTTTATCACCTAAAATAAGGTTTTAAGGTGATGGTACCAGAGTTAAAGGTGCCATCACCACCAAAAATATTATTTTCTCTGTTGCTACTCAGGTTGTTTAGGCCATAGGCTGTAGGCTGTTAGTCACGCCTATTTCCTCCTACAGCCTAACTGCCTACAGGCTATCCACCTGAATAGTTACTTTTCTCTTAAGTTAATAAATCAAGCATTCGTTTAATCATGGTTGCCGCTTCGGCCCGGTTAAGGTTATTTAGAGCCTGCAGGGTATTGTCCGGGTAGCCGCTCATAACCCCCTTAGCCGCTGCCACGCCAACAGCTTGTCTGGCCCAAACCGGAATCTGCCCGGCATCAGTAAAATTAAGAGCTGCCGGGGTTACCGGCCCTAGCTTTCTATCCATAATCCGGCCTGCCAAGACGGCCATTTCCGCCCGGTTAACCAACTTTTGTCCGGCGAAGGTGAAAGTTCCGTCTGCTTCCTCGTAACCTTTTAGCAAACCTTCTTTTACCGTTGCCGAGACTGCTTTTCTGGCCCAGCCAGGGATGTGGGCTGCATCTTTAAAAATTTTAAGCTCCTCTTCATCCCCGGAAGTAAGTTTAAGAGCCCGGGCTAAAAGAGCGGTGGCCTCCAACCGGGTGATTTTATTTTCCGGTTTAAAGGCGCCCTCAGGGTATCCGCTGATGATGCCCATTCCAGCTAATTCATTTATCACTGCTTCTGCCCAATGGCCTTGCAAATCGGGAAAAACAGTTTTTTCTTTAACCGCAGGCTTAATTTCTTCTTTCGGCAGAGCAAAAACAGCAAAGGGCGTAAGGTGCTCTACTGATACAGTAGCGGTAGACCGGTCATAATCCACCACCCCGTCCAGTTTGACCCACTGATTGTTTTTTTCTTCATAATAAAAAGCTGCCGGTTCTTGATTTTTAGCCAGCTTTTTAGGGTCAAAATAAAGGGTAAGATTGATCTTTCCGGTTATTGTTCCGTTTTTCACCTGAACATCAACCACTTTACTTAAAAGGGGCCTGTCCAAACCTTTTGCCTTTTGTTCACCGATCGTCTCGGCGGCAATAACGGCATTTCCCCCGCTTACCGCTCCTGCCGGTACCTCTATCTTTACTACTCCGGAAATTTCAGCAACGGTAGCCGCCCCCGCGACAATATTTTTTTCTACCTTTTGGGGTTTAGTTGGCGCTCCTCCACCCCCACTGCTTCCAGGACGAGAGGCAACTTGCACATCTTTAGTTAATTCGTTATTCAGTTTATTGTTTTCTAAAATTTCGTTTTTAGGGTCAATAATTACTTTTAAAGTATATAGGCCTGCATTTTCCGGAGTCCAGGTAAAACTGATTTCTGTATCTGCCCCGGCTGCCAGCAGGTCAACTCTTTTACTTTCCACCTGTTTTTCGTTGGCGTTAAGGATAATCTCAAAATTTGCGGCGTTTTTTGCGCCTCCATTATAAACACGAACGGTTACGGTGCTTGAGCTGCCGGCTTGAAGGTACTCAGGCAAGGTAATAACCGAAGGCCAAAGGTCAGCCTGGTTGGTTATGGTTAAGGTTATTTTGGCTGCCTTTTTAACGTTCTCTCCTTTTTTCAGCGCGGGACCTGTAAGTTTAAGCGGCCAGTTATTTTCCGGTAATACCTCTTCATTTAAACGGTTGGCCAGGATAATCCCTTTGTTAAGCTTTACAAATGCACTGCTGAAGGTTTTGGCGTATCCATCAGCGGCAGTAACCGTGACGGTGTAGCCGGTATCTGCCAGTTCATCGTTAAAATCATGGGACGCTGCGTCATCAACTCGTCCTACAAGATAATAAAGAGGTATTCCGCTCCACTTATTACCCTCGCCATCTGTGTATACAGCCTGGTGGCAACTGGCGCCGCTTTCAAAAGTAGAACGGTCCATTTTTTCTTTAATTGCCCCTTCTAGTTCAAGCCACCATTCACTTAGGCCACCCTGCACTTCAATTTTGCTGATATACTTTACCCAAAAATGGCCGTCGGTAATTGGCTTATCCGGACCGGCAAAAACAATTCTTAAAGGGCCGCCGTTTTCCTTCGGAATAGGATTGTCGTTTTCCGCATAAGCCAGCACCATGTTTACCGGCCCCGGGACAGCTTCCTCCCCGCCCGTGTCCTTATTATAAGTAGTTAGTTTTCCTTGCACTTGGTCGTAAGTATAGTCCATTGAGTACCCGTCGGAAGCCGTTATTTTTAGACTGTCGGAAGCCTCCAGACCTCCTGTTCCGGAAAGTAAATCCACCACTTTTACTCCTTGGTACTTGTATGGCCCTACAATTGCACCCGTGCTTTTTTTAAAGCCGCCATGATCTGTGTAGGCTGGCAGGGCTTTAATTTCAGCTAAAGTATAAACTTTCGAGCCTGTTTTGCCGGTTATTGTAAGGGTTTCTTGGGGTGGCGCCGGGGTAATATCCAGACTGATTTTAACAATATTGCCTACCTTGTTTCCGCCTTCTGCTGCAGTCCCAACGAGTTTTAAAGGAGCCAGGGGTCTTTTCTTATCATCAAGCTCAGGTAAAGGAGAGCCGTCAAGATAACAGGCAACAATATAATTATTATTTCTGGCCAGGTCTTTAGATGAAAAAGTTTTGGAGAAACCATCGCCGGCCGTTACCTTAACTTCGTAGCCGGTTTCAGCCAGGCTGTCATTAAAGGCGCCTGGGCCATGGGATATTTCGTCATCTACCCAACCCATTAAATACCATAATGGTATACCTTTCCATTTGCCATTGTTATCCGTGTATTCCAAGCCGTGGCAGTTAGCCCCTTCTTCAAATTTTGCCTTGCTTATCTTCTCACTTTTTGCCCCGCTCAACTCAAGCTCCCAGGATGGTTCAGCAGGAACATTACTAAAGATGGCAACTTCACTTACATACTTTACCGTGTAACCGCTGCTAGAGGGATAATCTTGGGTGCCGCTTTTATAAAAATGCCAGTATGCTTCCGGAAAACACTCCTTCATATCCTGGTTTCCAAAAACATACTTACCATCCCCATTTTTTACCTGGGACATAAAAACTATCTTCATTCCATCACTAAAACCAGGCACTTCCACTTTGTCTTTGGACCAGCAAAGGACAATAGGCCCTTGATTGAGACTGGGAGAATAGATGTTTTCGTACGGAAATTCCTTGAAAAAACCGTCTGCAGCTTTAACCCTTACCTTTTCTCCAGTCGACAGGCCACCTATTAACTCGCAAAGGTCTTTGAGGTCAGTTCCTTGAACTGTCCCTTGGTCCTTTAAATTTATTGTTCTGGTCGGATCCCACATATCCCCTTCCATAACTGGTCCCTGGTGGTAATAGTGGGTTACTCCATCCCCTTTTACCGGAAAATGGTTTTTCATATACACATAATCAACAGTTGTTTCGGTAATTACAGTTTGTCCATCCGCGGCATACTTAATTAAGTGCGCCGAGGTCGTGGTCTCGGCTGCTGATGCTAAAGCAGGAAGCAATAAAGATAAAAAGAAAAAAGCAAACAATAGACAAATAACAGGTTTAAAAAAGTCGCTATTTTTTACCAGAAATTTTTTGAGCACAAAAATCTACCTCCTTTGTTTTTGAAACAGAAATATTTTTGGTATAAATGGCTATTTCAGCCACTCTTTTTACCGAAAGTCCGCTTGAAGAAGGATATTTCTCTTTTCCACTCCCATAAAAATGCCAGTATTTTTTGGCCAGACATCCGTACATGTCCCAATTTCCAAAACAATGTAAACCCTTTGAATTGCCCGCAACTGGAGCAAAAAAAACCAACCGCATTCCCGAGTAATAATCGGGTGGATAACCAGTCCCTTGTTCTTCTCCTTTGCTGTTTTTTCCGCTATTGTACCAGCAAAGGACGATAGGCCCTTGTCTTGAAGGAGGACGGCAGATATTTTCAAAGGCAAACCATTTATAAAAACCGTCTGTCCCCTTAACCCTTACTTCGTCGCCCTTAGACATTCCGCCCACCAGGTTAACCAGGTCTTTAAGGCTGGTTCCTTTTACTGCTCCCATGTCCCGGTTTTCTACGTTAATGCTTTCTTTGGGGTCCCACCGGTTATATGATTTGTTCGGGTAAACTTTCCGCCAACTGTCTTCAAAAACCGGTCCCTGGTGGTAATAGTGGGTCTTTCCATTCCCGAATACGGGAAGATTAGCCTTCATCCATTTATAATCAATTGTTCTTTCGGATAAAATTGTTTTTTTGTCAGGAGCATATTTAACTATGCGTACCTGCCGGGTCGAAAACTCATTTGCCTGTCCTTCAGGCAGGGCCAGGATTAAAATGAAGAAAAGCAGGGTAAAGACAAAGACTTTTCTTTGGAATTTAGCTTTTCTTGACTGAAAAATACCAACTCGCCGGCAGAATACCCTGGCTTTTGCTAAAAAGCTAAATATATCCGTTTCCTCCTTACTTCGAGGTCAAAGATAAAAGAGCAGGAGAACCTTAATAATTCAAAAATAATTCAAACCTGAAAATCAAGGAGGGCAACCGGAGAAAAATCTTTCGGACTGAAGAATAAAAATGAAAAGAAAAAGAAAACAGAAAAGAAAAACAGGAAGGTGTAATAGCCTTTTTGTAAATAGTAAAAACTGAATCATTTCCTACTCCTTTCCAAATAAGGGAGGCAGTTTCGTTTCCAAAACTACCCTATCGGCTTATTTCCGTGACGTTTTTTCGTTTTAGGATAATAAGCTCGGAGCAGTCTGTAAATTTAAAGTAAGGTTATCATGCTTATTTACCAGGTGTCAAGTATTTTGCGTATATTTACGCGCATTTTGTCTTTAAAACCCCTTTTTGCTCAGACAATTTTGAAAAAGCCCTAACCATTCCACCTTCAGATGCTTAACTGTCTTTGCCAGGAAGTTAAGCTTTTTTAATTTAAGTATAGTCAAGGTTGAAAAGGAATATCTTTTTTCAATGGCTATTATATTAAGCATTTTCTTATTTTTCAAGACCTGGCCCCAGATTACTGCTTTATATCTTCTTTTGTTTCCACCGCTTCGTACATTTCTTCTTCGTGGACTTCGACCCTTCTTTTAGTGTAATAGTGCAAAGCGGTTAAGACAGCCCCCCAACCCACAAAGATGTAAGGAGTCCACTTAAGGACATTCCAGCTGTATAAGGGAATGGGCTCCTTGGAAACCGGCTTTTCAAAGGCCGTTGTTTTAAGCCCTATTTTTTCAAAAGGCACATCGGAAAGGTAAAGCCAGGAAGTTCCGCCGTATTCTTTTTCTCCGTATATATCTTTTACATAATGAGGACTGGCGCTTATTCTTTGCCTGGCTTCAACCAGCAGTTCTTCCCTTTCGCCAAATTTTAAGGCGCCGGTGGGGCAAACCGACACACACGCCGGTGGCTCTCCCGCTTTAAGGCGGTCGTTACAAAAACGGCACTTGCGAACAAAAGGAAGAGCTTTATCCCATTCAAATTTAGGAATGTCAAAGGGACAGGCAATCATGCAGTAACGGCAGCCCACGCAAAAATCCTGTTTTAACTCCGTTGGCTTGTAAATCACTGCCCCTTCCTTTGTTTTTACAAAAGAATGGGTAAAACAGGCCGATTCACAAGCGGGCTCTAAACAATGCATACACTGTCTTTTTATGTACCGCCACACCCCTGTTTCTGGTGTATCTACCGCAAATTTTTGCACTACTGTCCAGTTATTAGCACAGAGATTTGCCTTTTCCCCCAACTGCGGTTCTTTTTCTTCCCAGGTAAGCTCATTATATAATTTACAGGCTACCGTACATCCGCCGCAGCCCACACATTTGGTAATATCAACTAAAACTGCCTTTGCCATTTTTTAGTCCCCTCCTTACTTTACAACCCTTAATTTCCAGCTTCTGGCGGCAGCTACCGCCGTCCGGTTAAGTTTATCCGCCCGGGACACATATTCAGTATGCAAAAGCTTTTCGGCCAATTCGCTCATGGGGTGTTCCAGGAATTTATGGTAAAGGGCAACGACTTCCGGATTTTCGTGGCTTTCCCGCCGCTGCCAGCGAGCATCCGCCTGGTAAAGACTGTTAAGACGTTTGGTGCGAATTTCATCCGAAGGCAAGGCGGTAGTTCGGGGTTGTCCTCCACCACCTAAACAGCCGCCAGGGCAAGCCATAAATTCAATAAAATGCCACGGTGACTGGCCCTGTTTCACTTTTTCCAGCACTTTACGGCCGTTAGCCATACCGTGACAAATTGCTACCTTCACCGTACCGGCGCCTGGAATATCCACCTGGGCCTCTTTAATTCCGGAAAGGCCCCGCACGGGCGTAAGATTAAATAAACTTGCCGGAGGTTGTTGGCCGGTTACAAAAAAGTAAGCCGTACGTACTGCTGCCTCCATTACTCCGCCGGTAGCTCCAAAAATAATTGCTCCTCCGGTGCTTTCTCCCATCAAGGGGTCGTAATTTTCTTTTGGTAGTTTATTTAAATCTATGTTTCTTTGTTTTAACAGCCGGGCCAACTCCCGGGTAGTCAGAACAATATCAACATCCCGTAATGCAGGTTTTCCCAAGCATAGTCCGCTATCATTCATTTCCGGACGTTTAGCTTCAAATTTTTTGGCGGTGCAAGGCATAATAGAAACAGAAACAAACTTTTCGGGAGGGATATTTTTATTTTTTGCGTAGTAAGTTTTTGCCAGGGCACCGAACATTTGCTGGGGTGATTTACAGGAAGACATGTGGGGAAGTAGTTCGGGGTAAAAATACTCGCAAAACTTAATCCATCCCGGGCTGCAAGAAGTAAATTGGGGTAGGGGTTTATCAATTTCTCCTTTTATTCTTTTAATTAGTTCGGTGGCTTCTTCCATAATGGTTAAATCTGCCGTAAAGTTAGTGTCCAGGACGGCGTCAAAACCAAGACGTCTTAAGGCTGCCACCTGTTGGCCCATCACCCAGGCACCGGCAGGCATCCCAAATTCTTCCCCCAGCGCTACCCGGGTAGCCGGAGCAGTTTGGACAACTACAAATTTATCCGGGTCGGCCAGGGCTTTTAGCACCTTCCTTGTATCATCCCGTTCACTTATTGCCCCCGTAGGGCAAACTAGAGTACACTGACCGCAATTAATGCAAATAGTTTCATCCACCACCGGTAAATTGTAAAAACCGTATACGGATTGAGTTTCCTGACAGGCTTGAATACATTGACCACAAAGAATACATTTTTCATCATAACGAACAATAGAAGGATTGTCAGGGTCAATAGGAATCCGGCCAACTACATTTTCCGGCCACATCTTTGATTTGGCTAGTAAAGGAGGAGTAATCTCCCCGGTTTGCTTAGGTACGCAACCGCTTAATCCTCCCGCCATTAAACCAGTAAGACCTAACCCGCTAATTATTTTTAAAAAGGCCCGCCGGGTAATTTCTTTGCTTTCTTCCAATTCTTTGCTGTTTAGACTCATCATTTTTTCCTCCTTTAAAAATTTTATATCTTTATATATAAAAAAATAACCACGAACACTTCCCCTTCCTTAAGGGAGAGAAGCACCTTCATGGTTACTTTTAATGGTCAATGTTTTTAGCTTAAGCCCTGTCCTTCGTGAACAGGTTTATTTTTTAAAATTACAGGAGAATAATATATGTCTAAAATTTAGTTTTAAATGAAATTAATTATAATAAAGTTAAATTATGAATCTTTTTGGTTCTTTATAAACCCCCTTAACTTCTAAAACGTGCACGGCACAGGCAAGGCAGGGGTCAAAGGCCCGCACAATACGAACCAGTTCAATGGGGTTATCGGCATCCTTTACCGGTGCTCCCACTAGCGCTTCTTCAATTGGACCCCGCTGCCCTTTATCATCTCTGGGGCCTCCATTCCAGGTGGTAGGTACCACCGCCTGGTAATTGGCAATGACATGGTCTTTAATGGTAATCCAATGTCCTAAAGCGCCCCGCGGCGCGTCATTAAGACCCACCCCGCTTCCTTCACCGGGTATATCAAAGGGAGCAAAAGTAGGTTCCCCAGGCACCAATTGGTCAAGCCAACTAAACATAGCGTGAGCAACCATAGAGGTTTCTAGTGCCCGCGCGAAATGCCGGCCTAAAACAGAAAAGGCTTTTTCACCTAAAGCAGCCACGTCTTTTTGTTTATTTACCCACATTCGGGCCAACGGTCCTACCTCGTGCGGTAAACCCTCGTAACGCGGCGCCTTTAGCCAGGTATAAGCTTCTTTTTTGCGGGGGCTCGGTACGGTAGCTCCTTCTCCGGGATACAGGCCGGTATTTTCATCCTCAAACCAGGAATACTTTACGTCTTCCGTTATTTTAGAAATATCCACCGGGGCAAATTGCCCTTTGGTGTAACGGCCCCGCTTAAAAAATTGCTTTTGCCCGGCCGGGTCATCTTCATCCGAAAGCCTGAACACACC
This sequence comes from Peptococcaceae bacterium SCADC1_2_3, assembly GCA_000681355.2. GTDB lineage: Bacteria > Bacillota > Desulfotomaculia > Desulfotomaculales > Nap2-2B > SCADC1-2-3. Next base: position 10,119 of record JJNX02000013.1, on the reverse strand, counting down.
GTAAACCAGCATGTTTTTACAGCCTGTCCCAATTTTAAACCAGTCGTCAGCGTAAGCATTGGCTACCGCCAGGACATCAGGAACATATACGTTATCAACAAAAGAAGTCAGTTCCTTTAAGTAAGCTTTAAACTGGTCAATTTTTTCCGCCGTTACTCTTTCGGTAACCCCCCCGGCGGTAAATACCGTCACGTGAGGCATTTTAGCCCCAAAAATGGCCAACATCTCCTGAGCTCTTTTCCGCATGGTTAAAGCCTGAATATAATGTTCCACGGCCTTATCGTTAATGGCTTTAGGCAAACGGTAGTCCCCTTTGTAACGGGGAATAAAGGGGGCTGCTTCCGGACCTATAACGTAGTCTAAAGCCGCCAGGTGGTAAAAATGTAAAATATGGGACTGAATATAATTTGCCCCTTGAATTAAACTGCGCACTATTCTGCCGTTGGGAGGCGGTTTTACCCCAAAAACATCATCCAGGCAAAACATGGAGGCCATGCCGTGGGTAATGGGGCAAACACCACAAATGCGCTGCACGATATGGGGGGCATCACGGGGGTCACGGCCCCTTAAAATTAATTCAATTCCCCTGAATAACGTCCCGCTTGACTTGGCGTCAATTACTTTTCCGTTTTCCACTTCTACTTCAATTTTCAGGTGTCCTTCAATTCTAGTTACCGGATCAACTATCACACGCTGGGCCACTTTCTATTTTTCACCTCCTAAAAAATTAAAGGGCTTTCTTTTCTAAAGGAGTAACAAATTCCACCTTTTGGGGCACAACCGGTGGATAAGCAACTCCTGCTTTATTAGTCAGGGGATACAAACCATAAAAAGGTGCGCTTTCATCAGGGAAGGTGGGCTCAGAACAAGCCATGCAGGGAGCCCCGGCCCTTACGCACCAGTTAACATTATTATTCCAGCCCCGTTTATTACAATCCGCCATAGCTACAAAACCTTTACAGCCTAAAAGAGCCAGGCAGCCCTCGTCACCTGCGTACTGGGCAAATTTACCCACGTCAAAGTATTGCCTCCGCCAACAGTCATCATGAATGGGTTCCGGGTAAAACATTTTTGGCCGGCCAAACTTATCTAACTCAGGTATCTGTCCGTACATTAAAATGTAAATCACCGTACCTAAAAAGTGATCCGGGTGCATAGGGCAAAGGGAAATATTAATTACCGGTTTTTTGGTTACCACCTTATTTACTCCTACCACCCCGGTAGGATTAGGCGCCGCACCAGGGATGCCGCCAAAAGAAGCGCACTGACCGGCCGCAATTACCGCTGCGGCTGCGTTGCCTAAAGTGCTCACGGCCTGCAGCATGGTAAGCTCTTTACCGTCTTTTTCCGCAATAATACAGTAAATCCCCTTATCCTTGGTAGGAATGCCTCCTTCAACCACTAATAAAAACTGGTCCTTATATTTGGTGGCTGTTTCTTCTAATACTTCGGCGCAAAGATGCCCTGCTCCGGCCATAATGTTTGGATGGTACCTTAAACTAATTACGTCCAGAATTACTTTGGCAATTCCCGGTTCCACACTGTTAAGCAAAGAGATGGAGCAACCGGTACAACTGGCCCCTTGGATCCAGAGTACCGGAGGTTTGCCATCAGCCGCTAAAGCCAGTGTTTCCTCAAGCTCAGGACCAAGCATGGTTAAAAGGCTTGCTCCTGCTGCGGAACTCATACAAAGCTTAATAAATTCCCGCCGCGTTAAACCCAAACTTTTTCCCCCCTTAAAATTCATTTATTAAACTAAGCTTAATTTTGGTTTTAGGAGTTAAACCTTAGAAGCTTAGCTGTATAGTTAGATATTACTAATAATTGCTAGCACTGACATAAATTAACTTATGAAGATATAAATAAAGCCGCCTATTAATTATAAATAAATATATAAAATTAATACACGGCTTCTAAAATTAGGTAATACTATACCTTATCATCTCCTTCCCAAAAGTGGAGGCATACCAGTTTCCCAATATACCCTATCGGCCTGGCGCCATGGCTTTAAACTTTAGACAACCAGGCTCGGAGAATATTAAAAATAAAATTTTAACCTTTAATTTTTACTTTTTTAAAAATAATTCGCCATAAAAAATTTAATTCCTGCTATTTTAGATAAAAAAATTTAATTTTGCTGTTTTTCAATTTCTTGACTGACAAGATAGACCAAGCGGGGTAAAGACAGCTTAACTGCCGGGGAGAGCTCCAGCCCCCAGGAAATTTCTTCTGGTTGAATTCCATAAATAACGGTTGGCGGCAGCTTTCCTAGTTTTTTAGCTAAAAGCAAAAGTTGGTTAAGGTTTACTTCGTGAAGGGAAGCAATTTGTTCACCGGTATCTAAGTCTAATTCCATCACGGGAAAGCGAAAAATTGTTCCCGGCGCTGCTTTTGTTCTCACGCAGTCAATAATAATGGCGTAGTCCGCCTCTTCCAACCAAAATAATAAATCAATCCCCCCTGTACCTCCGTCAATAATTTTTACCTGCGCCGGAAAGCACTTTTTTTCCAGTTCCTTTATGGCGTGAATACCAACACCTTCATCCCGGAGGAGCAGGTTACCCACTCCAAGGATAATTATTTTTTTCTCCTTTTTAGACATAAATGTTTTCCTTCACAATCAGGACGATTATGCTACTTTAACTAATAACCATTTTCCCATACGATTTTTCCGCAATCTCGCAGGTCATAACCACCTAAGGCCTGTACTTCCTCTTGAAACTCGGGGCGGCTTATTACCTCCAGCAGGCGCTGAATGTACGACGTATCCCAGTATTCTTTAAGGATGCATAAGTCATAGCGCTCTTCATCCAGACTGATAAAGTCTAAGCTTAAGGCCCGGGCTGCCGCCAAAATACCCAGGGCACAGTCTGCTTCGCCGGCGGCTATTGCTGCAGCCACCGCCATATGGGTATATTCTTCTCGTCTGTAGCCACGAATTTCCGCCGGACGTATTCCCATCTTCTTTAAGTTATAGTCCAACAGCACGCGAGTACCTGCTCCCCGCTGGCGGTTAATAAAGACTACGTCGGGCCGGGTTAAATCGGCCAATCCTTTAATATTTTTGGGATTGCCTTTTTTAATAATTAACCCTTGTTCCCGCCAGACAAGGTTAACCAGCCCTATTTTACGTCCCGGTAAAAGTCGCTTAAGATAAGAGATGTTATACTCCCCAGTTTCCTCATCTAAAAGATGAGTCCCCGCACAATGAGCTTCGTTTTGCTTCAAGGCATTTATGCCGGCCAGACTTCCTACGTGGGCGCTGGAGAGAGAGGCTTGGGGATAAATTAACCGCAGGTGATTAGTCAGCACATCTAAGGAATTATCGTGGCTGCCCATGATAACCGTAGTCTCTTTGATTTCAGGCAATGAACGAAGCAACTCTACCGTTACTTTTTCTCCGCCCGTAAAACCTTCCGAAAACCTTGGGATACGAACTATACCATCAGCCCGGATTAACGAGGTAATGATTCCTGCCCCGCGGGAAATAGGGACCGCCATTATCCGTTCCCCAACCTGACCCAGTTTAACCCGGACAAACTCTTCCGTCCCTAAAGAAGAAACTATTTTACGGGAAACTGTCGCTTTTATCTTTTCCTGCTCTGGGGGCAAAGAACCCAGTTTGCGGTAAATAATTGGTTTTACGAAAAGTTCGGCGCACAGGTAGGCGGACACTGGATAGCCGGGCACACCAATCACCGGCTTATTTTCTGCCGCCCCCAGAATCACCGGTTTGCCTGGCTTAGTTGCCACACCGTGCACCAATACTTTTCCCTTGAGGCGGATAACTTCAGCGGTAAAATCTTCCCGGCCGGCCGAGGAACCGGCGTTGATAAGCACCAGGTCGGCAGTTTTTAAAGCGGTAAATAAAGCTTCCTGAAGGGCTTCCAGATCGTCTGTTACGGGCTTAAAGCGTTTAGCTATTCCGCCCCACTCTTCCACCATTGCTCCTAACATCCGGGTGTTATACTCAATAATTTTTCCCGGCGCCAGTTCTGCTCCCGGTTCTACCAGTTCATTGCCCGTAGGGATAAGGGCCACCCTTGGTTGGGGGTAAACAGGTATTTTGGTTATTCCTCCGGCCAATAAACCGGCTAAATCTATGGGCCGCACCCGGTGATTGGCGGGGATGATCATTTCTGTAGCTACAATGTCTTCCCCTACTACCCGCACATGTTGCCAAGGGTAGGCAGGATGGATTATTTCAATAGTATCTTCATTAACCGGGTGAACGTCCTCAATCATGATTACGGCATCAGTGCCTGCCGGCAGGGGATCCCCGGTATCCACGGGCACAGCGTCGACACCTGTTTTAAGCCTTACCGGAGTAGTATCACCGGCGCCAAAAGTGGCGGTAGATATAACGGCATAACCGTCCATAGCGGCAGAATGGTAATGCGGGGAGGAAACTTTAGCGTGCAAAGGCGCTGCTGTTATCCGGTGCAGCGCTTTTTCAACCGAGATTAGTTCTGCCGGCGCAGTTTTTAGTCCCCCTAATTGGTCTAGAAAATCCAGGTAGAGCTCCAGTGCTTCTTCCCAGGGTTTGTCCTCCAGGTAAATATCCCGTTTCACGGCCGCTTTTTTCACTATATTTTTCATCTCCCTAAAACAATTTTACCTCTACTGTTTCTCCTGCCTCTACCCCTTCTTTTCCGGCGGTTATCCGGGCCAGACCGTTAGCTTTAACTAAAGTGGTTATTAAACCTGACTTGCCCAATATGGGTTCGGCGTAAAGGTTTCCCTGCCGAAGAAACAGCTTAACCCGGATAAAATCTTCCCGTCCCGGGGCGGAGCGAATGTTGCGGGTAATTTGGGCCGTTAAAGGAAATTCCCAGAACCCATTTTCTTCTTCGTAATAGCTGCCCTTATACAGCAAGGGAGCCACCAGCAGGTGAAAAACTACCAGGGCCGAGGCAGGGTGGCCGGGCAGACCAAAAACCAGTTTTCCTTCTATTGCCGCCCCAATGGTAGGTTTTCCGGGCTGAATAGAAAGGCCGTGAAATAATACCCCCGGATTGCCCAAAGAGTTTATTGCCTCTCGCGCTACGTCTCTGGTTCCTACTGAGCTGCCGCCGGAAAGCATCACCAGGTCGTTTTCGCTTAAAGCGGCAGATAAGCTCTCCCTTACCCGGTGAAAATCATCCCTGACAATACCGTAAAGATGTGGCTGGCCGCCTGCTTCAGTTACTGCTCCGTACAGAGCATAAGAATTAATGTCCCTGACCTTTCCGGGAACAGGTTTTTCCTCTGGAGGGACCACTTCGTCTCCCGTAGAAACTATACCTACCCGCAGGGGACAAAAAACTTTTACGGCGGTTACGCCGGCAGCAGCCAGGACACCCAAATCGTGAGCTTTTACGCAGTGACTAAAGGGCAAAACAAGGCTGCCCGCGGCTATATCTTCTCCCTGGCGGATTACGTTTTCTCCAGGTGCTACCGGTCTAACAACGCCAATAATTTTTTCCTCCAGATTTTCGGTGTATTCAACCATTACCACCGCGTCGGCCCCTGCGGGGAGCATACCACCCGTAGCAATTTGCCATACCTGCCCGGTTTCTAATCTTCCTTTAGGTTCTTCGCCCATAAAAACTTCACCGGCTATTTCCAGGTAATCCGGTAATCCTTCGGATGCGCCAAAGGTATCCCGGGCTTGCACGGCAAAACCGTCCACCGTAGAACGGGTAAAACCCGGTACGTCTTCTTTAGCCCTTACTTCTTCTGCCAGGCGACGTCCTTGCGCTGACAACAAAGGAATCATTTCTGTTTTTTTCGGCCCGCTGTAATGAGCCGATATTATTTTTCGGGCCTCCGTTATGGTAACGGCCTTAAAAAGTTCGGTCATTTATTTTTATTTCCCCCGGTTTTCATTATAAGCCACTTTACTCTTTACTTTTTATTCTTTATTATTATAGCAGCATTGGTTTTATAAAACACGCTAAAAAACAAAATTTAAGATTATGGAGGTGGCCTAATTGAGTAACTGCGCTAATTGTGGGATATTTGCCTGTTGGCAGGGTCAAACAGAAAAAATACCGGATCATTGCCCTATGCAAGACCACCAGGAACTTTACGAAGAGGCCTTGCAGGAATATCAAAAAACAGAGATTAATAACCTTAGCTATAATGCGGCCATAGTAGAAGCTACCGGTTACTGTATCTGGACCAGAATAGAAGAAATAATGGAATTTAGCCGGAGGGCTAATTTTAATAAACTAGGGCTTGCTTTTTGCGTAGGCTTGCGTAAAGAAGCCCGGCAAGTAGCCAAAATCTTTGATAACGCCGGGTTTAACCTGAGTTCTGTGGCTTGCAAAACAGGATCTTACGCCAAAGAACGCCTGGGTATATCTGATTCTCAAAAGGTACGTCCCGGTCAGTTCGAGCCAATTTGCAACCCTATTGCCCAAGCAAAACTGTTAAATGAGGCCGGAACCCAGTTAAATGTTTTACTAGGCTTATGTGTAGGTCACGATACGTTATTTATCCGTTATTCCAGTGCTCCGGTAACGGTGCTGGCCGTAAAAGACCGGGTGCTGGCCCATAATCCCCTGGGGGCAATTTACGCCGAAAATTTCTTTGCCCATAAACTGGCCAGCCATCAAAAACCAACCGTTGAGGAGGCAAAAGAAACGGAGGTTCCCTCCCGTATCCTGGAAGCAGTTAAAGAAGCGGCGTCTGACGGAAGGCTCACCTGTTCGGCAGCCCGTCAACTGGCCACAAAGTTAGGGGTACAACCCCGTACGGTTGGAGTGGCCTGCGACAGCCTAAAGATAAAGCTAAAAGCATGTGAATTGGGCTGTTTTTAAAAATTCCGGTGTCTTTTTTAAAATTTGCCTTGGCGTAACCAGGCAGGCCAAACAGTTGCAGTATTATCCTTGCTTACGTCTTTATTCTGTGACCATGGGTATAAATATTTAATTTATCTCCGCGGGCAAAGCCTACCACGGTTACGCCTAATTCTTTAGCCATTTCCAGGGCCAGATCGGTTGGCGCGCCGCGGGCAATAAGAATAGAGATACCCAGGCGGGCTATTTTAATTAGAATTTCAGAGGAAACCCGCCCGCTAAAAACCATCAGCTTGTCCGCGATAGGAACTTCCTCTAAAAAACAGCGTCCAAAAACTTTATCTACGGCATTGTGCCGCCCAATGTCTTCAAAAGTCCAAAGCACTTCGGTCCTCGAGCATAAGGCGGCCCCATGAGTGCCCCCGGTAGACCGGAAAAGAACAGTGTTTTTTTCCAACTGTTCACTCAAAACGCGAGCTTGCGCTGCGGTTAGGCTTAGTTCTGATTTTACCGGGTTTAGATTTCGAACATCGTTAAGAAAATAAAACAAAGCTCCTCCCCGGCCACAGCAGGTGGTAATATAACGTTTAAGAAACGCCTGCTCAGCCGGGGAAGGATTTAGTGTTTCAACCCAGATTAAGCCAGCGGTCTCGTTAACGGAAATATCCTTTAAATCTTCCCGTTTTTGAAGAATTCCTTCCGAGCAAAGAAACCCAACCGCTAGCTCCTTCAAGTAAACGGGAGAACAAATCAAGGTAGTAAACTCTTTATCATTTAAATAAAGAGTTATTGGGCTTTCCTTTACTACCATATCTCTGGCAACAGACACTTCGTTGCCGTCAACACGCGTTACCTCTACCCAGGCCGTATAGGTCATTTTTATATCCCCCATAATGTTTTTATTTAGCTCGAAAATAGTCTTCCATCTATTTTCATTTATTTTTAATGAGGTGGCAATTAGAAGACATTTTCATTCCACTGCTGGTGCCGCTTGTGGCATGGATGTCTAAATTAAACAATAGCAGACTTCTTCTGCGGCTTAAAATCAAGAACGATGTGTAACTCCAGCTTTTTTGCAATCTGTTTTAATGACCGAAGTGAAGGCAAGTGCCGCCCGCTCTCAAGTCTGGCGATTACTGACTGTGGCACCTCTGCTTTTTGGGCCAATTGTTTCTGGGTTAGTCCCATGTCTAACCGTAACTTGATGACCGCTCTGGAAATCTGGTATTCCAGTTCGGCTTCTTCCCATGCTCTGGCAAAAGCAGGGTTTTTCATTTTTTCTTGAAGGTGCTTTTTAAGGTCACTCATCACGTTCACGCTCCTGTAAGTATTGTGTGAACCTTTCTTCTGCCAGTCGAATATCCCGTAGAGGAGTTTTCTGGCTCTTTTTAATTATTGCGTGTAGGAGTACGAGCTTATTATCCGCTTGACCAAAGAATACTCTAAAGATGTTGTTTCTGCCGTGAATCCGCAATTCTCAAAGTTTGTCGGAACCAACCATACGGCGAACATGAGGCATACCTAATAATGGCCCGAACTCTTCCAGAAGGGTAATTCCCCGGAGTATTTTGGCAGCGTCATAGTTACTCTGATTATCAATGATCTCTGCTACGGGCTGGCGATCGCCCGGTAGACGAAAGTGTTCTACAATCCACAATTGTTTCACTCTCCATAGTTATTATATCAAAATTGATATAAAAGTACCACTAAAGTGTTACTGGTGATATACTTTCCGGAAATGGAAGGCAAATGATAAAGAAGCCCGCAACTAGGTCTGGGAGGGGAAAGAATACTTTTTATAGAAAATGAAGAAGGAACCCCTCTTATAGATATTCTACCCGGTACTCTACCACCACCCGAAGACCTTGCTATTCAAAAAGAAGCCCTGGCCTTTCTTTATGAAACTCTTTTAAACTTTAAAGAAAATAAGCTTGCCGGACAACCTGCACTGCAAAGAACAGTTCAGGCCATCCTGGATTGCTTTTACTTAAAACTGCGTGAATGTCTGGATAAACCCCCTCCTGATCGTGCCAGCTTTGAAAAGCTTCTTGAGGCAGCAGATTTATCTGCATCTAACTCTACAAGAAAAGATTTGTATGAATATCTGGAAAAAACACTGGGAATTACCAGAGATGTCTTATATCAAAGGATGAAAAAATCCGGGATCTGCTTAAAAAGTTTTTCCGGGAAGAAAATATTTTTTAGTTTTATTTCGTTAATTAAATAGAAAGACCGGCGAGGAAAAAGCATACCTTGATAAAATATCATTATAGAGGTTTACTAAATGGAACATAAGAAACTATCTTGTGCTCAGGTTAAAGAAAAACTAAAAGACCTTCTCCATGGTAGCTTGGCGCCTGCTTCAAGAGGCAGAGTCAATGCCCATTTGCTGCTTTGTGAAGATTGCTCAAATGCCTGGGGCGAGTACATAGATTTGGCTGTAGCCAGAGGAGAAATTGCCGTTCCCTTAAGGGGACCATTCCCCTTAAAAAGCTGGTGGGAAAAAGTAAAGGAAACCTACCAACTCATGTTTGATACCTTAAAACAAGTTCCGGCAGCAGTTCGTCCTCAAATAGAGACACTACTAAAAGAAAAACTCTCCCTTTTAAATAAATATAAAGAGATGCCAGAAGCTGAAATACTCCGCCAACACATGTACACTGACCCTTTATTTAGCTTTGTTGCCTTAGGAGCAGCCGAAAAAGAATTAACCACCAGGTCTTTTTTTTACACCGCCTGGCGAGAAAAACATGCAGAGCTAAAATGGCTTAACCTGAAAGACGCCCGGGAATACCTGGTGACGATCTATCTTAAGGATAAAGAAATGGTTTACAAAATCCCTTCTTCAAAAGAAAAGTGGATAAGTTTTAAATGGCCTGTACCCATTACCAGAGAAGGATCCATCTGGCAGGTACAGCCTGTAATTGCCGGCAAACCCATTTCAGAAAAGACGGTGGCAGGAAAATTCTGGCTGGCCCCGGAAGAAAATATCGCCAGGGTAAAAAAGTTGGAGGAATGCTCTAATAAACTAAAACCGAGAATCTGCGTGAGCCTTTAGAAAACAGACTTAACCCATTGATATATAAGGAACACGAGGAATTCAACTTTTCACCCAAAAGGCCTGCCTGTCGGCAGACAGGTGAAGCAAATATATACAAAAAGTGCCCTTAAAGTGGTATAATTAGTGGTGTTGAGCCTAAAGACAGGCTAGAAGCCTGCCCTACAACCCAAAGAAAAGGAGCACTTAATGGCATGATTAATAAAATTGAATTTACAGCAAAAAACCTTACATCAAATGCGGGAGTTTTGCTACTCCTTAATTATACAGAGGAACAAA
>JJNX02000012.1 GCA_000681355.2 Peptococcaceae bacterium SCADC1_2_3 | reverse complement strand
CCACCTTTCCCAGGGTGCCCGAATATTGTCTTGCTACACCAACGGAGTGTTTTCCTTGCTTTGGAAAGCCGGTATCATCAATTAACCATGCTACCGGAGGCGTGGCTATCGATACCATTTTTTCGACTAAATGTTTACGTACCGGTACGTAATCCCAAGGGCTTTGCCCTATAAACTGTTGCATTGCCTGGACATTTCCATCATTCATTTTTAATGCCATGGCCTCAACTGACTTTCGTTCGCTGTCTGATAAAAGACCACGAATGTAAACTTCACCCCAGTGACGTCTTTCGGTTCTGCCGACCATGCTTAATAGATCCGAGAGGAAATTTTTTAAACGGGTTTGGTATTTCTTTAAATCGGATGTTTTCATGAGCGTATTATCTCATGAAAAATACCATAAGTCAATATTACTTAACGTTGTAATACTAGCAAGCAATAATTTTTTTCCTTGCCATGTTATTTATTCTTCATTTACCCTTATTTTCCTTCTTTTTCGTTAATATTTTTAAGCTAAACTTTTTATTGTTTCAATCATTTACTTGAGGTTTTCTTTTTTATCAGGTGTTTAGGAATTTAAGAAGGTTAGCATATTTTAGTAAATCGGTTAAAAATGTCCTTATGTTTGTTGTAAGATAAAAATACCGAAAGTTGCAAGTTAAAAATCCATAATGTTGCAATTGGAAATTCCATAGTATTGCAAAATCCATTGCAGGCATAAACCATAAACCTATATCCTTGTATTTGACCAAAGAATGCAAGGAGGAAAGGAGTATGCTTACAATGGACAAGATGCATGATATCAGATTTCGTTTCTTCGTGAAAGGAGAAAACATTTCCCAAATCGCAGATGCATTGCATTTGGACTGGAAGACGGTGCAGAAGTATGTCGATATGGCAGACTTCAACGAACCGGCTCCCAAACTGGCTTCGGAATAACGTTTGTGTCCCAAGCTGGACCCCTACAAGCCCACTATTGATAAATGGCTTGAAGAGGACAAACAGGCACCACGTAAACAGCGTCATACCGCCAAGAGGGTGTTTAACCGTCTTAGGAAGGAATATCCCGGGTTTAACTGCTCATACAGGACGGTTGCTTCCTACTACACCATGAAACACAAGGAACTTTTTAAGGGTGCCAAGGGCGGATTCCTGCCGCTGGAACACCATCCGGGCGAGGCGCAAGTTGATTTCGGCACAGCTGATTTTTATGAAAATGGCAGACGGTTAACTGGAAAATATCTTGAAGTATCATTCCCGTACAGCAACAAAGGCTACTTGCAACTGTTCTATGGTGAAAACATGGAATGCCTTCTGGAAGGACTTGACGTCATCTTTCGACACATCAGTGTTGTACCTAACGAATTATGGTTTGATAACACCCGCACTATCGTAACCAAAGTAATCCGGGGTGGCCGGGCGGGTTATTGACGCAATGTTAGAAGTAATTCAGGAAGCAGCCGGCAGGGGAGATAATGTTCGTATCCTTGGCTTTGGCGCATTTTTGGTTCGTCAGCGGGCTGAACGTCAGGGAAGAAATATAAGAACCGGGGAAGCCATTACCATTCCGGCTAAAAAAGTGGTGGTCTTTAAGCCAGGAAAGAACCTACAGGAGGCTGTAAATCAAAATAAAGATTGATTTTACAAAGAAAGAATATACACAGTATCCAGAACCCACAGGGCTTGCCCTGTGAAGAAGTCGGTTCAGTCTATGATGGCGTGAAACCCACTTGAGTAGAAATATCCTACGAGGCAGTCAAAAAATGACGCATCTTTAATAAGGACCTCAAATCTCTTTTTAAGGCTTTGATTTTCTTCGTTTGTAATAAATAATAGATCAGTGCTCATAAATATCCCTTGTTATCATTTTAATGCAACCTTCATGACCATTCCTGATGGAATCGTTTCATTTCTCGTTTTATCGGTATAACGCAAAAATCAGCGGCGGCGTTTTACGCCGTCTGCTGGATTGATTTGTTATGGTTTCATTTTATTATAATTTAACTGTTCTATCAAACCAGTATTTATACATCTCTTCTAAGAATTCTTTTTCATTAACAGGAAATCCTGATTTTTCTCCTATGACTGAGTCAATTCCACATTTAAGACATAAAGCTGTCTGACCTATATTGTTTTTATCTTCATCTACCCATTCTTCAATTTCAGATGGATTAAAAATTGCTTCGCAATAGAAACAACCGCATATTTCACTGTTCAATATTTCTTCCCTATGTTTTGAAGAATATTTGTGAGCTTCTTCTAATATCGTTTTATTTATTTTCATTTTCATTTTTTAAACCCAACGGCTGAAATCACCGAGAGGCGGGGCAGTTTTCCGCCGATTCGGTGAATTGACTGGTTAGGTATCCTCATGGTCCACTTTCGGCTCAGGCTCTTTCGTGTCACTCGCAGCCTTCTTTTCTGATTGCCGTGCCAATTTCGCTGCAGCTTTCTTGATTCTTTGCCGGGTCTCCTTGACCTTATCACCCTCGATCACTTCTCGTTTAAGCACCTCATTCACGAGAATGTCAGCAATTTGCTCGATATCGACATTCAGCTCCGGAAATAGTCTCCTTAACTCGCGACGGACGGTTGACGTGACTGGCTTTGACATAACAATTTGTGCGACCGTAAACTTGTTTAGCAATTGGGTATGCTGGTGGTATAGCCCCATAGCATCGGTTGATATGCCTTCCCGACACAGTAAAAACAGTCTCGTTTGGTCGTCCTCGTTTTTGATGTTAACGCCAAGAAGGTTGAATGAAGAAATGACCTCAAAATCAATGGGCTGGCCGAACTTGATTCTGTAAAGTCGCCATTCAATCGAATTTGTTAGTACAACCCATTCAATACCTTGATTCGCGCCATAATTCAGCGCTTGGCGCAAATGAACGTCAGTCAGATCAATACCGACCGCCTTAACCTCAATGAGGTACTTAATCTTTCCTTCGATCTTAACAGCGAGGTCGCAATAGGTGCCGCGAATCTGCTGCTCGCTAGTCAACTCGGTATACTTGTCGTAACCGAAGACGTACGCCAGGATGTCCTTTACCAGGGTAACGGTGTCTGCCTCAGAAACATCTCTGTCCTTATGAGAAGACGCAATTCCCTGATAGGTCTTTAACGTTGCCGAGAACCTGTCGAGCACTTTCTTCGGAAGTTTTATCATTTGCTTCTCCCTTCTAACAAGTTGGTTTTTATCAAAATTTGAGACGGCTAACAATGATTATACAGTCTGTATAAAACGTCAAACACAGGCTGTCTCTTTCTGTATAAGACTTTGTCGTGCCTTCTTGTTTATTTGGGTAAAGCTTGTCATTTCAAACAATTGCGGTTATCTTCTGTTTCGGGCGTTCCGGTTTATACAGACTGTATAAACCGGGTCAAAGTCCATCGACTGGACTGTGCGAACCCCTTGTCCTTCCTTGTTAAGTACGTGGGTGTAAATCATAGTCGTGCTGACATCTTTATATAAAGGGAACGACATTTTGTCGATATTCCTTTTTCCAAAATTAATTTTACGCTACTTCAGATTCCCTGTAGCTACCATAAGTTACCATAGAGACGCAGTTTTTTCATAATCGATTGCTGGCTAACGGTCGAGTTCACCGGCGCAGCCGCGTCCGCGTCCGAGTACAGCCGCTTGTTCGACTCTATTTGATCAGAGCTCTGACCGAACTAGATTCCATTCCCAAATCTTGGAATGCTTTCACAAGAATGTCAGCTAAAACTTGAAGCCCCTTCGGTCGGACGCCATCAGCCCAGAACTCATTGCTGAATGAGAAACCGGCGTTGCGTTCCTTCTGGACGATCTTTATTGCGCCAGGAACTTCCTCGTAGTTCTGATGGAATTCCCAATTGGCGTCCGTACTAGGCACCACCGTATCCGGAAGATGTCGCAAGACAGACTCGGACATCTTCGTATTGAGGTGCGGACAATACCGAAAACGATAAAGATTCGTTGCCAACTCGTGTTTTATCCGTTCCTTGTCGAATCGCCATTGAACCTTCTGCCCGATTATGCCCGCCTTTTCCCAGCGACCGTAGCAGAACCAATTTGCCCACTCCGTCCAATCCATTCTTGCCTGCTTGCAACCCCATGGATTGAGGCGATTCTCGTCTTTCCCAAAGCAATACTCAACGGGTCGGTACGCGGTGGCCCTCTGAGAAGCACACCAAGTAAACCCAAAGATCTCGTTCCACTGTTTCTCCTCGCCATCCATGTACAGGTTGCGGTTTCGTATTCCACTTAGCGCCTCGGCAAGTGGTATGGCATCTGTCAACTTCCCGCCGGGAAATACCGCCAAATACCAAGTTTTCTTTCCCTTCTGGCATTTCTGGAATCTTGGGGTCGCGTTGGCTAGTTCTAGTGCTTTCGGGAAGGATGCAGCGGTTGACTCTGCAAACTCAATTGCTATACCAGATTGGGGAATCTCGAATTTCACCTGAACACCCTGTTCGGAAGAAACGAGATTAGTACCGCATTTGGCACAGAAGAGCGATTCAGCCGAGTTCTCTGTTCCGCACGAGGGGCATAGTTTTCCGACTTGCTTGAGAGAGGCAATAACATCCACGCGCAGTCTGTCCAGTTGTTCTTGGTGGATACCGATTGCCGTACAAAAGCCTGTAATAATCTCAACCTCTTTGGTATCAAGATCGCTGTCGGCCAACGCGACTCGAAGAATCAGCTCAAGATTTTTGACTTGGTCTGCGAAGGATCCAACCGGCGTCAACTTATGGTTGCCGCTTTCAACGAGCCTAATCGCCGCGGAGAAATCGCCCTTTTTGATTCCGTACTCTTTCCGGATTGATTCTAGTTGGCCAAGTTCACTTGCAGAGAGGATTCCGTCAGCCTGGGCTACGAGTGCGATGTTGGCCAAAAAAGGAATTGGTTCTGTGATCATCTGTTCCTCCATGAGTCAAACATTGTTTATATTGGTCCATATAATACTCCAAAATCGCTACGAGTTCAATATAAAATATTTTCGGGAAAAATAACCTTCGTGCACATAGCCCCTGAAATATCTGCTGATGCATACAGTTGCTGTTTTTATCATGGCGTCTTATACGGATCGGCATAAAACCTTCTTTCATAACCTCAAAGCATGTTGACGAGGCTGCGAATCCTAGCCGGTCATCGGTTTAGAATATCGTAACCGCGATTTTGTCTCTTCCCGGTCGTTTACGGCTTACACACCTTACAAGGCACATATCCAGCCTTTATTGCCTCTTCCCGCGTCTTAAAGTAAACGCGGTTTTGCTCCGCCGGTAACGTTGAACACGAAGGTAAATGAAATTTCTTGCTGTTTTTGTTGCCAATGTAATTTTTGCTACTTGGTGTCGGTGCCACAGGGACCGCTGGAGCAATTGTATTTCCAGTGTTCGGCGCTCTAGGCTTAATCGTGCTTCCCAATTTCTTAATGGTTATATTTTTGCCATCAGAAGCAGCTATTATCGTTCCATCCTGGTCTGTCCGGTAAACCTGGACTTTGGCATTGGTCAGTTTCGTTAGAGTTACCTTATGTGGATGACCGTACTTATTACCAGTACCCATTGAAATTACGGCGTATTTCGGAGCCACTGCTTTAAGAAAGGCAGGTGAAGTGGAACTGCTGCTGCCGTGGTATCCAACTTTAAGAACATTCGCTTTTAGGTTCGCACCTGAAGAAAGAATTTCTTGTTCGGACAAAGCTTCAGCGTCGCCTGTAAGGAGAAATGAGTTATTACCGTATTGAATCCTTGTTACGGCAGACCAATTGTTAAGGTCATCATAATTAGATCCGCAAGGAGCAACAAAATTTATTTTTAGGTTGCCTTGATTTAAAATAACAGTGCCGGCTTTTGCTGTATTGATTTTTAAATTTTTAGCTTTTATCGCCAACAGGAGATCTTTAAAGGTTTTGGTGGTAGTTGTCGCTTTGGGCATATATACTTTGCCGATCTGGAAAGAACGTATAACGCTGTCCATGCTGCCGATATGGTCTTCGTGAGGGTGGGTAGCGACTAAATAATTAATTTTCTTGACGTTTTGTTTTTTAAGATAAGTTATGATAGTAGAAACGTCATCATTGTTTCCAGCATCTATAAGCATTATTTGTCCGTTGGGAAGCTGAGCAAGTATGCAATCAGCCTGACCCACATCGAGAAAGTGAAGTTTTAAAGCAGGCGCGGCTTGGGCAGCAGATTGTCCTGAAAAAAAATCTGTTCCCTTTATACTGCCAAATACAACAAGAAACGCTAAAACCAGGAAAGATATAATGAGGCTTGTTTTACGTTTCATTAAAAAACTCCTTTCTTTATTTTCTCTATATATATTTCATTGCCGTGGCGCAGGATGTCGTTGATCATCTTTCCATGCAGAGACTTCCGATGTGCTGACTGGCGACGGAATAACTCAAAAAGTTTTAGTCTGGTCTTAATGTATTCCTTAGAGTTTTTCCACTTTCTTCTGCCTTTTTTGATCGTTCCGTCAGGATTATAATTATCTGGGTTGTTTACCCTGCTCCTCTTAGGTAGGCTAAAAACGAAAAAATGACATACACCCTTAGTACGCCTGAATTTAGTCCTCAAAAAGACTGTCAGCAAGATCTTTTATGGATTTCTTACGAGAAGTAGTTGCTTTTTTATCAACTATAATTTTAATATTTATTACATCTCCTTCCTTCGCGCCTGCAGGAAAGATAGACCGCGGTAAATTGAATGTTTTTCGGTCAAATTCTACTATTACCCAATCGTTTTCAAACCGGTCAATTATGAACATAGAACATCCTGCCTTTTATTTCCTTCTATATCTTTATAATTCTACTCCAAAAAACTTTACCCCAAAGTTGACATTAATTAGATTTAACCATTACATTAAAAGTATGTTCAGGGTTATATTCAGGAGAAAATTCTTGGTTATTAAAATAAGCATCATATGATATTAAAAGAAAGTGAACAAGACCAGGTTTATCGAATGTATAAGAATTTCCGGTTTTAATCCTGTTAGCTTCACAAACAGTTAACGGAGGTCCGTTCCATTCATCACAGTAAAGCCCTATTTCCCCAGTATCAAATAGGTTTTTCGTTTCTTTATTAAGAGGTACGAATACTATGGCTTGTCCTACTTTTAAAACTATGTCTTTGGACTCGGCTGGATAAACAATTCCTTCAGGCCCTACAATAAATTTTGCTATAACAAAATCTTTAGAGTTTGCAAGAATAGTCGAGCTTAATGGAATTGTTTCTTCAGTAAATCCTTTATTTTTAAGGCAAAAGTTATGTTGTCCATATTCACTTTCACCTGTTACGATAATACAGCTATCTTTCTTTTCGATACTCATGATACCGGCACTATCAAAATGTCTTATAGTGCATTTTCCTGTTTTTTCTAAAGTAAAAATAAGAACCTGCGTTGTTCCATGAGCACCCCCAAAAGGAGCACACATGTTTACAGCAACTAACGCTATTTCCTTGTCTTTTATGATTAAAAGATCATTACCTTTTGGCGGATAGCCCCTTAGTTCATTAACTGTATTACGGGTTAAGAATTCTGAGGAATACCAAACTTCATACCATCTTTCTTTTGAAAACTTGCAAACAGAAATTATGATTTTACCATCAATTGGACTAGAAGTTTCGTTAACTTGTGCTCTATAAACAACAACGTAATTATTATCATCAAAACAAATATTTTCTTTTTTTATAAGGTTCCAGGCAGGATAAAGTTCCATAAAGTCATTTTCTGTAAAATTAGAACATTTGTTAACTAAACTGCTTTTTTGTTTTATGTTATTTTTCTGATTTGCGAAATTTGATAAAGTACATCCTGATAGAAGCACCATACTTATTACTAATAGAGCAAATATTTTTTTAAAAACCATATTCTTATTCCTCTTCTTGATTTTATTTCAACCTCGGAACGATCTATGATAAACATAATAATCACCCACTTATTAATTTTCGACCTAAAAAAGGAAAAATCCTGCTAAAATTAAATATTAGTAAGCAATTTTTTTAGCTTTTACTAGTTTCTGTCAAGATTGAGTTTGTCTCCCGGCCCAAATTTATCATGTTCTCGTTGCAAATCTTCTACTAACAAATTGCAATATCTTTGCGTCATGTCTAGAGTGGCATGTCCTAAAATTCGCTGAAGAATAAGTGGGTTTCCACCATTTCGCAAAAACATAATAGCAAAAGTATGCCTAAAGACATGAGGACGAACCTCAACACCTTTGATGTCAGCTTGCTTGCCGTATTGCTTAAGATGTGCTCTTATTGCTGCGCTAGTAATAGATTTTCTTCGCTGACTGAAAAAAATTCTGTCCTTGTTGGCTAATTTATGCGTTTGAATCCATAACTGCAATTCTTCTTCTAGGTACCTGCCAAATGGAACAAAGCGCTCTTTACGTCCTTTTCCCATAACTTTTATCAATCGTTGATCAAAATAAATGTCGTCTACCTGAATACCTATGGTTTCACTGATTCGCAAACCACAATCTATCAATACCAGAAAGAGCAATCTATTTCTTTGACCAGTAAAAGTATCTCTTGAAATCACTGAAAACAAAGATTTAAGTTGTTCGGGTGAAAAGCTATTAATAACCCTGTATTCTTTTTTAAAGTATTTGATGTCTTTTGCCGGGTTTTCTGTAACTTTTCTGTTTAATTGCAAACATTTAAAGCATCCGCGTAAAACTTTGATGTGGCTGTTAATGGTTGAGGTAGACAGTTTTCCTGCCTTGCCGTCCATACGTGGTCTGGTTTGAAGATAATTTAGATACTCTTGAAGATCTGAAAAGATAATATCCTCAATATCGTTTATTTTTTGTCCAGCCAAGTATTTCGAAAAGAGACGTAATCCCATTTCATACCATTCGATGGTATTTGGGGAAAATCCTCTGCTTTTTATATAGCTGATTGTTTCCTGGGTTGCTTCAGAAATTAGCATTTTAACAATTCACCTCATCAAAAAATTACCGGAAATCCTCGTTTTTGGGCGTAGAGAGAAAGGTGCTTTTGACTTTCCCTTTTTCTTTCTTAAAAAACTGCTTTTGTTGCAAAAATACTTCCTGAAAAAAAGAAAAACCGAACTAACCGGGGGGTTGTGCAGGAAAGACAACAAATAGGAAAAAGGATTCATGTCTTTTTAGAAAAGAAAAATCCTGCCAAAATTAAATATCAGCAGGCAATTTTTTAGCATGTTTGAATTTCTTTTGGGTAGGCTAAAAACATGGGCAAATTTTTGAAATCAAAAGAGTATCAGAGGTTTCAATTCCTCTTAGGAGGTTAAAATAGACAAGCGGGATAAAGACAAAATCTAAAGCGATAATTTCCAGTTAATGTGTTCTATTAATAGGATATTATGGGATTAAAACAATTAGATTGGAGGGAAAAAATTCACCTTATATAAAGGCGAAAAAATGTCTTGACAAAGTTAGCCACCTTATTGTGATAGATGTTATTTATGCGATTTGTATTGTCCCGAACAAGCTATTGAGTGTGATTGGACTAAACAATGTGAGTTCATGGAAAATATTTTGGAAAGAGCAAAAAAAAAATAGTGAAAAATAATTGCCGCTATTTTATCATTTGCCGCATTCCTTGATTTCTTAATTGAACGAGGCTACTTCAAAATTACTATGGGGATTCAATCGAGTGACTTTATTGTAACGGGTCCCGGTCCCCTTTGAGCCACTGAGGGCTTGTCCTTTTTAACGGACATGATTTATAAAATATACAGGATTACAAAAATGATTAAGCCTGGGAAAAATACAAAACGGCTTTCTTATTTACCTTTATTATCATAACCTTTCCGTAATTTAAGCAACAAAGCCCGTAAAAAAGAAGGTAGTTTTATAAAGTAAATCCGCATGTTTTTCGCTCCTTTGTACTTTTAATTAATAATATTCTCTTAAATTCCCTTAAAGAATATCTTTTTTACCCTCAATTTCTGAGGGTGGTTTTTCTAGCTTCTCTTCCGGCAAAGTTCCTTTTTTAGCAAAACCTTGTAATATTGTATTCGCGTATGACATTAATTCATCTAACCCAACGTTTTCTTTACTGTAGGCCGGAACATTCGCCGTATTATTTAAAGAAATACCCGGTTCGAGTTTTACCGGTTGTTTTTCTTTAAACAACTTAAACACGCCTTCAGAGATTATTTGGATTCCGGTGGTAAAAACTTCCACGGTTTGGTTTGCCAATTTAGTATGATTAATAAAGTTTTTTATTTTTTGCTCCAGGGAGAAAGGTAATTGAATTTGTCCTTGCCTCTTTAATAAATCATCTACCTGTAAAATAAGCTCACTAAGACGGTTAATAATTTGTTCCTCCTGTTTTGCCGTTTCACTAAAGCGGGTTATTTCTTCAGAAAGCTTATCTATTGCCGTAACTGCCGCACTGACTTTTTTAGTTTGCTCCATTTCCTGTCTTTTATCAAGCTGTAACTGGTCAACTTTTTTAATTAGTTGGTCAAGCAGTTCATTAGTTGATTTGCCGGAAAGATAATCCAATATTTTCACTCCTTAGCTATTTAAAACTTTAAATTTATTTAAACTTATATGAACTTATATGAACAAAGAATAAAAATTATACCTTAAAAAAGGGATAAACCCCCACCCTAACCCTCCCCCTTAAAGGGGGGAGGGAAGGGGTTGGGGTTTGGGGTATTTTAACCTTCATCCATCTTCATTCCTCTAAGATACGTTTTGGCTTACTTCCGACGCAATAGACAAATTGAGCTGTTCTTGTCGTCTGTATAAAGCATAATCTGCCCGGACCAACCCTGCCCCTTGTTGGGAAGACTTAAGGCCTTTTATATTTTCTGCCGTAGTTTTTAGACTCTTAAATATCCCGGTTGAATCTTTTTCGCGATTATGAGCTATTAATAAGGCGGCTACGCCGGTTACGTGAGTAGCAGCCATAGATGTGCCGCTCATTTTTTCATACCCGCCCCCTCTGGCTGTAGAGAGAACACGTGTAGCCGGAGCTACCAAATCTATTTCCGGGCCCTGACTGCTAAAGATAAAAAGTTGATTTCTTTCGTTTATCCCGCCAATAGCAATAGTTTCCGGGTACACAGCCGGATAATCCACGGAATTTTTACTCCCGTCATTACCAGCCGCAGCCACCAAGACTATCCCTGCTCCGGCGGCGGCTTTTATAGCCTGGTGAAGAGCGGCACTGGGGCGGTTGCTGCCAAAACTCATGTTTACTACCTGCATTTTATTTTGGACGCACCAGTCCAAACCCCTAACTATGTCTGCAATGCTGCCCCTTCCGTTTTCATCCAATACTTTTACGGCAAAAAGATTAACCTGCGGCGCTACGCCAATAATACCAGCCCCATTGTCCACGGCGCCAATAGTGCCGGCCAGGTGAGTACCGTGGCCATTATCATCGTAAAAAGGACGCTTAGAATTGATTATATTAACGCCGCCTTTTACATTGGCCTGTAAATCGGGGTGTTTGGCGTAAATTCCGGTATCCAGGACTGCCACGTTAACTGTTTTTCCTTGTGAAGCAGGCCAGGCTTTATTTGCGCCAATGCGGGCCGTTCCCCAGGGAATTATTTGTTGTCTGCCTTTAGTTTTAAAAATAGACTCGCCCCAGGGATGTTTAATTTTTACTACCGGGTATAATTTTACCTTTATGTTTTCTTCAATATGTAAAACTTCTTTATGTGTCTTTAAGAATGCTAAAACTTTTTCTCCAAGTCCGGTACAAACAACCCCGCTGATTAAAGGCAAAAAGAAGATGTTTTTCGCCCCGTGCCTCTTTAACAAATCAAGAACAACCCTTGTTTTTAAGCCAGGTCTTAACAACACAATTAGCTCATTTCCTAAAGTAGATTTTTCTTCCATCCAAAATATTTTTCTGAACATAAATGTATCATTAACCCCCCGGTATTAAATTTTTAACTTTATTTACTTCCTGGACCATTTGGTTAAGCTGTTTAAGAATCTCACCTTTTTGATTTTGGTGCTGTTTCAACTGCGTTACTACCTTAATCAGGACAGCCAGGTTAGCGTTAAGCTTATCTACGGGCAGGGATTCCGGCCGGTTAGTTTTAATGACTTCTATTTTTTTATTTATCCTCTCCAGGATACCATTAATACTTTTATTTGCTGGATTTACCAATAAAAACACATCCTCATACAGTTAATTAAAAGATATTTTTAAGAACAAAGGGCTACGTATGGTAGCCCTTAGCCAAAGTGGACAGGGAAAACATTTTATTTTTATAAAGCAAAGATAATTACCCCGATTAAGAAAAGAACGGCGCCAATAAATCCTATTACGGTTGAACCTAAATTCCATCCCACAATTACTAAAAATAAACCTAATCCGGCAATAAGCAACCCCAATAATTGAGGCGTGAGAAGGCCAAAGATAAGACCTTTCTTGCCAACATCCGGTTTTTCTACCGTATCGGCTTTTTCAATTACATCCATCATAAAATTTCCTCCTTTGAACAATAATTTTAGGTAACCCGGGTTACCATCTTAATTTATTATATGAACGGATGTATTTTTTGTTATTCTTTTAAAAGAAAAAAATTCTTTAAGTGGATGATAACAAGCTTTGGAGAATGATGCAGTACTATACTGAGACAGCCCGCGGGCGGGAGGACTATTCCGGCGTGAAACAGATAGGAGTAGACGAAACATCAAAAACAAAGGGGGGCATGATTATGTCTCTCTCTTTGTTGATTTGACGGAAAAGCGAACGATTTTTGTCGCGGAAGGCAAAGGTTCGGAGACAATGACTGCATTTGTCGAAGACTTCAAGGAACGTCATTGCAACACCCGGGACATCACGGATGTTTCTATCGACATGTCTCCTGCCTTTATGAAGGGAGTAGAGGAAAATCTACCCAATGTCGCGATCACCTTTGACAAATACCACATCATGAAGATCATCAATGCCACTGTTGATAGCGTGAGAAAAACCGAGACACAAGAGTAGCGCCTGTTGCGGGGGCAGAAGTATCTTTTCCTGAAGAACCGGGATAACCTCACTACGGGATGCGTTGCACACGATAGAATCCATGCCCGGAATCAACCTGAAAACAGTAAGAGCCTATTATATTCGTGAGAACTTCCAAGAAATCTACAAAGAGGAGACATAAGAAGGGTTCGAGAGGGCCTTAAAGAAGTGGTATTTCTGGGCCACCCATAGCCGTATTGAAGAGATCAAAGGAGCGGCCAAAACGATAAAGCGTCATTGGTCCGGCGTGCTGCGCTGGTACAAAAGCCGGATCAATAACGGGATTCTAGAAGGCCTCAACAGTCTCGTGCAGGCGGCCAAGGCAAAGGCGAGAGGCTACAGAACCTTTAAGAACCTTAAAACCATGATCTATATGCTTACAGGAAAACTGGACGTAAGTCAAGGCTGGGCTACCCACTTAAGATGAGAAAGAACCATTATTTTTAATAACAATTGTTTTTTTGCTATTTTCATAATTTGCTTTTGTAATAAGGTTTCCTTTACAATATTCCCTGTACTATTTCTAAACCCCATAGGAGAAGGCCTTTACTGATCGCGACTTCATTTTTCCGGGCAATCTAAAATTTTGCAGGTAGATTATACGCATAGTTATTATTAAGGCTCAACAAGCAGCGAATACCCGCCAGTTGAGCCCTTTTCATGCGCAAAACTTCCGATTGGCCCTTTTAGGAACCGTCCCTCTATTTGTATTTGTATGCCTATAACGCCACTCGCACTCGTATGGCTTACAACAAATTTATCCAATCCCGTCTGCCGCAAAGAATTCTAACCACCGTCACCGCCATATCCTCTTCAGAAACAACATAAAACACGATGTAGTTTTCCACTGTCAGCTTTCGTATCCCTTGCACGGTAAGGCGCTCATCGGCCACCAGTGCATGGCGGGCCGGCATGTCAGCAAGGCTCATCACCGTCTCTTTAATTTTTTCGACCAGCTTTAATGCAACGGCAGGCTCTCTTAGTTCCTTTGAAATATACCGCGCAGTCTCCTGCAAATCGTCCGCCGCCGGTTCGGTCATTAAAACCTTATACTGTTTCATTCAGAAATCCCGCGCTCAATCTTTTCAAAAACATCCTTAGCGGGGATTATTCTGCTATTCTTCATAGCCTCCATGCCCTCGTCCAGCAGCTTATATAGCTCAAACTTGCCGACAAGCTTTTCATAGGTTTCAATGCTCATAACCGCTAAATCGCCCTGTCCGTTTTTCGTGATATAGACCGGCTCGGAATACTTATGGCAAAACTCCGAAATCTCATTATATTTATTCCTCAAATCAGAGCTGGGCCTGATGTTTGGCATAATACGCACCTCCAACCTCAATATATGCATATTCTATCAAAATATCGATAGTAAGTCAAGGCACTCAATTATCTGGTGCTCAATTATCTGGAAGATAAAGGTTGCAGGATTTCTCGTTGACGCAGACTAAGTTCCTGTTCTATTGTGGTAGAAACAAGTTCTTTCCCGGCGTTCATCAAGATGTCAGTGATTTATTTTTTAAAATAATTTTCTTAAAAAAGAAGGGCGGTGAATGGGACATGGTCCATAAGTCAGGAGGGCTTCTTTATGCTGGCGGGTTAAATAACCCTTATTTTTTTTAAACCCGTATTCGGGATAAAGGGTATCCCACTTTAAACACAGGCGGTCTCTGGTTACTTTGGCAATGATGGAGGCAGCAGCAATACTCTGGCTTTTAACGTCTCCTTTAATAATATTTTCCTGAGGAATGTTCAAGGCTATATTTTCGGCGTCAACAAGCAAATAATCAGGTTTAAAGACCAAATTATTTACCGCTTCAAGCATGGCCTGGCGCGCCGCATTTTTAACGTTAAGACGTTCTACAATTTCAAGCTCAGCCATACCCACCCCAACGGCCAGTGCCCTTTGGTAAATAAGCTCATAAAGTAATTCTCTTTTGGCCGCGGAAAGCATTTTGGAATCTTTAATTTCCGGGTGTATGAAATTCTGGGGTAAAATTACGGCCGCCGCCACTACC
Organism: Peptococcaceae bacterium SCADC1_2_3; assembly: GCA_000681355.2. Classification (GTDB taxonomy): domain Bacteria; phylum Bacillota; class Desulfotomaculia; order Desulfotomaculales; family Nap2-2B; genus SCADC1-2-3. The sequence continues at coordinate 23,795 of JJNX02000012.1, read as the reverse complement.
GCCCCAATTAAACTCCCTCTGCCGGCTTCATCAATCCCCGCCACCAAATGAAAACCTTTTTCCCATATTTTACGTTCGTAATAAAGTCTATCCATATTAAAGCCTCATTTAATGAAAAATTTCCGGAGCAAAACTTTTACCCCGGGGAGAAGAAAGGTTAAAGATATCGGCTATGGTAGCCGCAACATCAGCGAAAGTATCGCGAACGCCCAGATTTACGCCTGCTTTTACTTTTTTCCCGTAAACCAACAAAGGGACATATTCCCTGCTGTGGTCAGTGCTGGGGGTGGTAGGGTCGCAACCGTGGTCGGCGGTAAGAATCAAAATATCATCTGGTTGTAAAACTTCAATGATTTCAGGAAGACGCGTATCAAATTCCTCCAGCGCTTTAGCGTAACCATAAGGGTCATTGCGGTGACCGTAAAGCATGTCAAAATCAATCAGGTTGGTAAAAATTAGCCCCTTTTCCTTTTTATCCAGAAAGGCCAACGTCTTATCAATTCCCTCTTGATTGTTTTGGGTGGTTACAGAATGGGTTATTCCCTGCCCGGCAAAAATATCTTTTATTTTACCTACGGCAAATACCGCCAGACCGCTATCTTTTAATCCGTCTAAAATGGTTGGACTAAAAGGGGGCAAAGAAAAATCACGCCGGCGGGCAGTACGGTAAAAAGCCCCTGGTGGTCCCATAAAAGGCCGGGCAATTACCCGCCCCACCCCATGCTTTCCCTGCAGTAAACTGCGGGCAGCCTGACACCAAAAATAAAGTTTTTCTGCCGGAATTATCTCTTCGTGAGCGGCAATTTGAAAGACGCTGTCGGCGCTGGTATAAACAATAGGGTAACCTGTTTGCAAGTGTTTTTCCCCTAACTCGACAATAATCTCCGTTCCCGAAGCTGCTTTATTACCCAGCACAGGCCGGCCAACAAGCTCCTGAAAGGACTCAATTATTTCCGGCGGAAAACCACCGGGGTAAACAGGAAAAGGTTTATCTAAAATAAGACCGGCTATTTCCCAGTGACCGGTAGTGGTATCCTTGCCCGGAGATTTTTCCGCCATTTTTCCGTATGCCCCTGCGGGCTGAAGTACCGGGGGCACGCTAGAAATAAAGGTAATATTTCCTAAGCCTAAGCAAGCCAGATGAGGTAAAAATACGCCCTTAACAAAAGAGGCGCAATTAGCCAAAGTATGACTTCCTTCGTCACCGTAAATGGCTGCATCGGGAAGCGCACCGATCCCTACACTGTCTAAAACAACTAAAACAACCCGCTTGATAAACAAAAAAATCGCCACCCTTTAACCAGGCTTCGGGCAGGCAAGATGCCTACCCTCCGAGCCCGGTCTACTTTTACCTGTTTTAGTTGCTCTTATCTTACCAAAAGTTTATAAACTTACAAAGAATAATTATTCCTTAAAACAAAGTATCTTTATAAGAGACGGCCGAAAAAGTTCAAATCCCCCTCCCCCTAACCCCCTCCCTCAAGGGGAGGGGGTTAGGGTCAATATAAACAGGGAAAAAATTTAAGCTTGACTTAAATAAAAAAATATAGTTTAATCTTAAATAAGAATAAACTTATTTAGGATTTTTACTTAAAGAAAATGTATGATAAATTTTTTATCCAGCAATTAAAACAACACGGTTATAAAATTACCCCTCAGCGCCGGGCAATTATAGAAGCTTTGGCCGAAGCCCCATTAGCGCCCAAGGCCAGTGAAATATGGGAAAAGGTACGGCAAAAGTACCCGGACATAAGTCCGGATACGGTTTATCGCAACCTTACCTTAATGGTAGATTTAGGAATGGTGCAACAAATATATTTAAGGAGTAAGGAAACCAGTCGTTTTGAGGTTAACGTCCCCCACCATCACCACCTGGTTTGCCTTAAATGCGGTTGTTATTACTGTCTGGAAGGATGTCTAGTAAACGAGCAGAATTTAAAAGCCGCCAAGCGAAGGGGGTTCACGGTAATTGGACATGCCTTGGAACTTTATGGTTACTGTATGTCCTGTAAAGAGGGAAGAAAGGAAGGACTGAGATGAGGAACTTTTGGGCAACCACCATGAATAATGAAAGGAAACAAGAAAAGGGAGTTGAATGGCAGAAAAGAACGTTCGGGAGGTTAAAGAAGAAAAGTTTTTGGTCCGTTTTTTTATTTTGCCTGACCGGGCTATTTATTCTGACTATTTTTGGCTGCGGGCAGCCTAAGGTCAGCCCCACCTTAACCGGAACAAGTACGCCTCCTAAGCCTATCGTTTATACCAGTATTTACCCTTTGTATGATTTTACCCACCAAATTAGCAGCGATAAAGTAATTATCCGGCAATTTGTTCCTTCTAATGCCGAGCCGCACGATTGGGAGCCTACGGCTAAAGACTTAATGGAACTGCAAAAAGCTGACCTTCTTATTTATAATGGCGCCGGTATGGAGCCGTGGCTGGATAAAGTATCCGCCACCTTAAAAGAAACAAACTGTATCTTGGTTGACGCTTCCCGCGGCATTAACTTATTAAAATGGGCCGCTGAAGAAAAGACGACTAAAAAGGAGGCGCAAGAAACGAGCTATGAACCCAAAGCAATGGCCCTTGAAGATAAATCTGAAGATGAACATGAGCATGAACATGAACATGGTCTATACGACCCTCATGTTTGGCTAGACCCGGTGCGGGCGAAACAACAAGCGGCAAACATTAAAGAGGCTCTCGTTAAAATCAGTCCGGAAAATAAGGAAACTTTTACCTCAAATTACCGACACCTGGCGGCGGCCCTGGATGAATTAGACGGACAATTTAAGGCTATGGTTAAGAAAGCTGGACATAAAGAGTTTGTGGTGGTTAACCCGGCCTTTGCTTACCTGGCTGACCGCTATCACTTAAAACAGGTAGCCATTTTAGGACTATGTACGGAGGGCGAGCCTTCCCCGGGAGAGATGCAAAAATTGGTGGACTTTGCCCGACAGCGGCAAATAAAGTATATTTTTTTTGAAGAAACGTACAGCCCCAAAGTAGCCCAAACCCTGGCCCAGGAAGCAAAAATACAAACCCTAACCTTAAATGCGGTACACGGACTAACCGTTAAAGATAAAGAAAGCGGTAAAGACTACTTAAAAGTAATGAAACAAAACCTGAAAAACCTCAAATTGGCTTTGGAGGCTTAGCTTGAAAGAAAATTTTTCATTACTTTTTGTGCTTTGAGCCCAGCGAAAGGAATGATTGTCAAAATGAGTGTATCGGTAATTGAGGTCCAAAACCTATCTTTTGGTTATAACGCTAAGCCCATTTTAAATAATATTAATTTAAGGGTGAACGCCGGGGATTTTTTGGGTCTTATTGGTCCCAATGGTTCAGCCAAGACCACCTTTATAAAGCTGACCCTGGGTATTATAAAGCCCTGGCGCGGGCAAATCCGTTTGTTTGGCCAGGATATTACGGTATTTAAAAGGTGGGATAAAATTGGCTACCTGGCCCAACGGGCGGCCTCCGTCAATATTGGCTTCCCGGCTACGGTAGAGGAAATAGTTGCGGCCAATTTATACCGTCAGATAGGTCGTCTTCGGGCGCTAAAAAAAACTCACCAGACCAAAGTACAATCAGCCCTGGAAACGGTGGGTCTTATAAATAAGCGTAAATGCTTGATTGGGAACCTTTCGGGGGGTGAGGTGCAAAAGGTCTTTATTGCCCGCGCCCTGGTAAACGAACCCGAGCTTTTTCTACTTGACGAACCAACCGTAGGGGTAGATTTAAAGGGTCAGGAAGGATTATATGAGCTGCTTGACCGGCTAAACAAGCAGTGGCATATTACCGTTATCTTAATTTCTCATGACGTGGGAGTAGTTACGGCCCGGGTTAAAAGGCTGGCTTGTTTAAACGACACCCAAATTTTTGTTTTTGACCAGCCGTTTGATTTTCTTTCCTCGCCGGATAACCTGGCTAAGGTTTACGGCCAGGGAATGCAGACATTAATTCATTGCCACCAGGTTAACTGCAAAGGACGCTCTTTTAATGCTTGAGATATTTCAGTATGGTTTTATCAGACATGCTTTTATGGCCGGTTTAATTATTGGGATTATTTGTCCGCTTATTGGCTTATTTATTGTTTTAAAACGCCTTTCAATGATTGGGGACGCCCTGTCCCACGTTTCCTTAGCCGGGGTTGCGGCGGGAATGCTTTTAGGCATTTATCCCGTTTACGGAGCGTTAATCTTAATGCTTCTGGCCGGCTTAATTATTGAAAGGTTAAGAAACACCTACCAGCAATACGCCGAATTAGCCATTGCCGTTGTTTTATCTTCCGGTATGAGCCTGGCGGTTATTTTATTAAGCGTGGGCCAATCATTTAATACCAGTATTTTTACCTATCTTTTTGGCAGCATTCTCACCGTTAATAAACATGATCTTTTTACCATTGGTATTTTAGGAATAATAATTGTCGCCACCGTAGTATTTTTACGGAAAGAACTTTTTTTTGTTACCTTTGAAGAAGAAGCCGCCCGCCTTGCCGGTGTTCCGGTTACCCTGATTAACCTGATTCTTATCCTTCTTACCGCCTGTACCATTGCGGCCACCATTAGAATTGTAGGTATGCTGCTGACCTCTTCGCTAATGGTTATTCCGGTAGCTACCAGCCTGCAGTTAAAAAAAGGTTTTTATCATACCCTTATCTTTGCCGTTTTGTTTAGCCTTTTAGCGGTAATAGGCGGGTTAATCCTGGCCATTTATTTAAACTTAGCTCCCGGGGGTACAATCGTATTTTTTTCCGTTTTAATGCTTTTATTTATTCTTTTAATGCAGGCTAAACTTCTTGGCCGGCCACAATAAGCCTTTCTTTTCCGGCTAGATCAAGAAAAACGTTAAACTTCCAGCCGGCCGCATTTAATAGCCCGGATATTTGATTTATTGCGGCCGGGTCAATTTCCATTAATAAGTAACCGCCCGGCCTCAAAAATTCACGTCCTTGAGAAATTAAGCGGCGGTAAAAGTCCAGGCCATCTTTGCCCCCGTTAAGAGCCAGATGAGGCTCATACAACCGCACATCAGGTTCGAGGCAGGCTATCTCAATCGTTGGAATATAAGGCAAGTTGGCGGTAATTAAGCTTATTTGCCCCTCACAACCTTGATTTTTTAAGGGTTCAAGCAAGTCCCCTTGCCAAAAGATTATACGTTCTGCTACCCCGTGCCGTTTAGCGTTTAAGCGCGCCACATCTAAAGCAGCAGGACTTATTTCAGTAGCGTAGATATAGACCTCATAGGGGTATTTTATATATTTGGCTATACTGACCGCAATAGCGCAGGAGCCTGTACCTACATCTACGATTAATATTTTTTCGGACAGGCCAACAGCCTGTCCTACTCCGAATGCCTTCGCGTTTAATATTTCCAAAGCCTTTTCTACCAATAACTCGGTTTCAGGGCGGGGAATAAGAACCGCCGGGTTGACTAAAAAATCCAGACTCATAAATTCTTTATGCCCGGTTAAATAAGCTACTGGTTCTCTTTGCCCCCGCCGCTTAATCATTTGCCGGAAATTTTCTTCTTCTCCAGGGCTTAAAAAACGCTCATTTTGGCGGTACAATGCAACCCGGTCAAGTTTAGTACAAAAAGCCAGTAAAACCTCCGCCTCCAGAGCCGTGTTTTCTAAACCACATTCTTTTAAATAATTCTTAGCCCAAAGCAAAGCCTTATTTACGGTAAACATTTAATAGTAGGCCAGGCTCGTAGGGTAGGCATCCTGCCTGCCCGAAGCCTGGTTTATCCTTTTAATTAAATTTGCTGTAGTTGCTGGGTTTGGAAAAAGTATATTAAAGAATTAATGATCTCATCAAGGTCCCCCGTAAGCACTTCGGGTAAACGGTGAAGGGTTAAATTAATCCGGTGGTCAGTAACCCGGCTTTGCGGAAAATTGTAAGTCCGGATACGTTCACTGCGGTCGCCGCTGCCCACCTGGGTTTTGCGAGTAGACGCAATTTTTTCTTTTTGTTCTTCCTGAGCTAAAGCCAGAAGACGGGCGCGTAAAACCCGCATGGCTTTATCTTTATTTTTATGCTGGCTTTTTTCATCCTGACAGGTAACTACAATATTAGTGGGTAAATGGGTAATTCGTACAGCCGACTGGGTAGTATTTACCGATTGTCCGCCGGGACCGGAGGAACAAAATAAGTCAATCCGCAGGTCATTGGGATTAATGTTTACGTCCACTTCTTCTGCTTCAGGGAGCACAGCTACCGTTGCCGCTGAAGTATGAATCCGCCCGCTTGATTCGGTAACGGGTGTCCGCTGAACCCGGTGGGCACCGCTTTCATACTTTAACCGGCTGTAAGCCCCTTGGCCCTCAATAAGAAAAATTACCTCTTTAAAACCATTTAAATCAGAAAAATTAGTATTCATCAAATCAATTTTCCAACCCTGGTGTTCCGCGTAGCGAGTATACATTCGAAAAAGTTCAGCCGCAAACAGGGCGGCTTCTTCACCACCTGTACCGGCCCTGATTTCCACAATTACATTTTTATCATCGTAAGGATCCCGCGGCAGCAGCATAAGCTGCAACTGCTGAGTTACTTTTTTCTTTTTTTCTTCCAGTTCTTTTAACTCAAGGTTCACCATTTCTTTAAAGTCCGGCTCTAATGGAGTGCTGAGTAATTCCGCAGCTTCCTTTAAATCCTGCTCTATTTTTTTAAGCTCCCGGTAAACAGACACTATTTCGCTTAACTCCGCGTGCGCTTTAGTATACTGCTGCCATTGGGCGTAACGGCTATTAATAATTTCCGGGTTGGCAATTAAATTAGCCAGTTCCTCATAACGTTTTTCAATACTTTCTAGTTTATCAAACATAAACCTCACCTACTACGGCCTGAAGCGCCGAAATGGCTACTTCTATTTGAGCTTCATCAGGCTCGTTAGCGGTTAAACCTTGTAACCAGCGGCCCGGAGCCATCATCAGCCGGCATAAGATAAAATCAGGGTATTTAGCGGTAAATTTTAGTAATTCATAAGAAACCCCGGCTAACACTGGTAAAAGTAAAATCCGGGAAACTACCCGCCACCATAATACTTGCTGCCCAAGCAGGGAAAATAAAAAAATACTAATGACCAAAACTATTAAAAGAAAACTCGTTCCGCAACGTGGGTGAAAGGTAGAATATCGCCTTACGTTAGAAACAACAAGCTCCTCGCTGGCTTCAAAAGCGTTAATAACTTTGTGTTCCGCTCCGTGGTACTGGAAAACGCGCTTTATATCCGGCATTCGGCTAATAATTACCACGTACCCTAAAAAAACAACCAGACGAATAATTCCTTCCACCATATTTTGGGCCAAGCTGCTCCATCCTTGATTAACTAAATAATGGGTTAACCCGGTAGGCAAAACAATAAAAAGAAAAATAGCTAAAATCAGGGCAACTAAAACAGTTAGGGCAAGAGCAAAACTGCTTATTTCCCCCTCTTCCTCTTCCATAGCTTGACTGGCCGAATAAGTCAACGCTTCAATACCCATAATTAAAGATTCAATTAAAACCACTATCCCCCGTAAAAATGGCCATTTTAACAACGGATATTTTTTAGTTAAAGAACCAACCGGATTTTTTCTTAAAACAATTGTACTATCCGGACGACGAACAGCCACGGAACATAAAGCCGGACCCCGCATCATTACGCCCTCAATAACCGCTTGACCGCCATATTGAAAACTATACATCAGCGATACCCTATTTTAGGCCGTATTTTCGCCGGAATTTTTCTGCCCGGCCCCGTGTATCTACCATTCGGGCTTGAGAACCGGTAAAAAAAGGATGGCAACGGGAGCAAACTTCTACTTTTAATTCTTTTTTGGTGGAACCAGTTTCAAAAGTTTCCCCACAGGCGCAGATAACAACAGCCTTTTGATATTTTGGGTGGATTCCCTCTTTCAAAAAAAACACCTCTCTTATTTCAAGTCAGGTTAAGTATAACATAAAAGCTCTTTTTAAACAATATTACCGGCCTATTTTTCATGTTTTTAAGCCGAAATGTGGGCTAGAAAATGCAGCGGATCATAAGGAACTTCATTTAAACGGACTTCAAAATGCAGGTGGGGACCATTGGAGTGACCAGTGCTGCCAACCCTGGCAATAAGTTGACCTTGCTGGACCCAATCATTTTCCTGGACCAAAAGACTTGAAGCATGGGCATACAAGGTCGTAAGGCCAGCGCCGTGGTCAATAATTATCGTCATACCATAAGTTCCCCGCGACCCAGCGAAAATAACCCGCCCGGCCCGTACAGCATAAACAGGTTCGCCCTCGGTAGCAGCAATATCTAGCCCCTCGTGGACACATCCATCACGCAAACCAAAAAGGGAACTAATCCAACCCACGGCCGGCCAGGACATTTGGCCTACCGTCCAATTGGGAGCCGGTTTTGCCATAGAGACCCCGGCGTTATCAGCAGCGTCTTTTTCGTTTTCATTTCCAGATAATAAGGGAATTATTAACTGTTGGCCGGCTAAAATTATGTCTTCATTAGTTATTTTGTTTTTAGTTTTTAGCTTGGATGGTTCTTTTGAATCAAAAGAGGTGGCTTTAAGAACCGGAATCCCAAAAAAAAGCACCACCATAACCCCAACCAGACATAAAAATAAGGTAAAAATTATTTTGTAACGCAATTACCTTCCCTCACTTCAAGGTATGTATTACATATATTTATATATTTACCTTATTATGCCTATATTATACCTGATTAATATCTATGTTACCTTTAACCTAACAACTACTTCCTGCTATTATTGCTTTTTCACATTCAAATATTTACAGACCGGCCGGGGTTAATAAATCTTTTTTAATATCCGGAGGGCGATCAGGAGTAACAACCGGACTTGTTTTGCGGGTTGCTCTTAGCAGTTGGATAATCTCTTCATTAGTTTTAATTCTCTTCATCTGGGTAATAAGCAATTCCATAGCTTCCCACGGCACAATATTGTTAGTGGCTTTACGAAAGTTCCAAATCCACTCCAACTCTTCTTTTTTATAAAGCAATTCCTCTTTACGCGTCCCGGACCGCTGCACGTCAAGGGCCGGAAAAATACGTCTTTCCGCCAGACGACGGTCTAGAATTAATTCCATGTTACCTGTTCCTTTAAATTCTTCAAAAATAACGTCATCCATCCGGCTGCCTGTCTCAATAAGGGCGGTAGCTAAAATAGTTAGACTGCCTCCTTCTTCAATGTTCCGGGCTGCCCCAAAAAAACGTTTTGGTTTATGCAAAGCCGCCGGGTCAACACCACCGCTTAAGGTTCGCCCGCTGGGAGGAATCACCAAATTGTGGGCACGGGCTAAACGGGTAATGCTGTCCAGGAGAATAATGACATCTTGTTTATGTTCTACCAGACGCTTTGCCCGTTCTAACACCATTTCGGCCACTTTTACGTGATTATCCGGCGGCTCGTCAAAAGTGGAACTGACTACCTCTCCTTTTACCGAACGCTCAATATCGGTAACTTCTTCGGGACGTTCATCAATAAGCAAAACAATAATATTTATTTCCGGGTGGTTTTTGGTAACACTGTTGGCTATTTCTTTAAGCAAAGTGGTCTTGCCGGCCTTGGGAGGAGCAACAATAAGGCCACGCTGCCCTTTGCCCAAGGGAGCAATAAGATCTATAATGCGGGTAGAAATATGATCAGCAGATGTTTCTAATTTTATCCGTTTTTGGGGATACAGAGGAGTTAAACCGTCAAAATGCAAGCGTTCTACCGACTCTTCGGGATTTACCCCATTAATCTGCTCAACGCGTAGTAAAGCGTAGTAACGCTCGCTATCCTTAGGCCCACGTACTTGACCGGCCACTGAATCACCGGTTCTCAAATCAAAACGCCGGATTTGGGAGGACGATACATAAATATCATCTTGACTCGGCAAATATTGAAAGGGTCTTAAAAAACCGTAACCGTCAGGAAGAATTTCCAACACTCCCTTGGCCAACAATAAACCATTTTTTTCGGTCATGGCTTTTTTGATTTCAAAAGTTAACTCTTTTTTCCGTAAACGTGAATACCCTGTGAGCTCTAGCCCTTTAGCTATTCTGTACAATTCTTGTAAGGTCTTATTTTCTAAATCCGTATAGTCCATAAATAATCCCCCCTTAAAATTTTTTTGCTACTAAAATAGCATTTATTTTGTAACTACTCAGGTTCATAGGGGCAAAGGCACACAGGCACAAAGTTTTTTTGTCAGACTTGCAGATCTCTTTAGGATTTAGGATTTAGGATTTAGGATTTAGCTAGCCCCTACGTTTTCGTTTCCCCTACATCCTAATCCCTACTGTTTGCTCCTCTGTGCCTTTGCTCCTCTGTGCCTACCTGAATAGTTACTAATTTTTTACCCTTACGGAAAGGTATAAGTCGTTATGAGGCGTCAGAAACTTTGGCCCAATCAGCTAAAAACTTTTCAATACCAAGTGTGGTAAGCGGGTGATTAAGCATTTGGGTTAACACCTTATAAGGAATAGTAGCAATATCTGCACCTATCTTAGCCGCAATAGCTACGTGCAGGGGATGGCGTATACTGGCAGCAATTACTTGGGTAGGAAAAGAGTAATTGCGGTAAATCTCTAACATTTCCGCCACCAATTGCATTCCATCTTGTCCTATATCATCCAAACGACCAACAAAGGGACTGACGTAAGTAGCTCCGGCCAGGGCAGCCAGTAAAGCTTGATTTACCGAAAAAACCAGGGTAACGTTTGTTTTAACTTTACGTTCGCTTAAAACTTTAACCGCTTTTAATCCTTCAGCATTAACCGGTATTTTTACCACAATATTGGGGTGAAAAGAAGCTAATTTTTCTGCTTCGGCAATTATAGCGGGGGCTTCCTGGCTTACCGCTTCTACGCTTATTGGACCGTCAACAACAGCCGTAATTTCGCGTATGGCCGCGTCTAAACTTTTGCCTTCTTTAGCTAATAAAGAAGGATTGGTGGTAACGCCACTAATTACCCCTAAGCTATAAGCGGCTTTTATTTCTTCTATGTTTGCCGTATCTAAAAACAATTTTATGGCTTATCTCTCCTTTCGTCCCTTATAGTTTTTAGTGGATAGTTTTGAGTTTTTAGTCTCAACGGTACTTCCTTTTCTGTAAACTAAAAACTGTCAACTACTTACTACATTTAATACCATTTCTAGCCTTTATATTTTTACTTTACCTGCACTACCAAAAAGACGAATTTTCTTTTGGATTGCTTCCTGAGCGGCTTTACGTGCCGGCCCTAATATTTGACGCGGGTCATTTTCGGCAGGATTCTGAAGCAAAGCCTGGCGCACGGTACTTAAAAAAGCATCGCGAATATCAGTATCAATATTTACTTTGCGCACCCCCAATCTTATGGCTTGCTTTATGGCTTCATCCGGCAAACCGGAGGAACCGTGCAAAACAATAGGAATGCGTACTAAAGAATATATTTTTTCTAAACGCGCAAAATCTAAAACCGGCCTTCCTTTATAATGTCCGTGTACGTTGCCAATAGCCACCGCCAGCGAATCTACTTCTGTGTTCTGAACAAAATATTGCGCTTGGACAGGGTCAGTAAACAACGCTTCTTGCTCCTGAACTATGTTTTTGTCCTCGGATCCTCCTATTTTACCTAGTTCCGCTTCCACGGAAACATTTAAGGGCCGGACTATTTTAACTATTTGCCTGGTTATATTAATATTATCATTTAAAGACAGTTTTGAACCATCAAACATTACCGAACTAAACCCGGCTCGTAAACACTGCATGACCTGGGTGAAACTCGTTCCGTGGTCTAAATGTAAGGCCACCGGTACTCTTGCCTCTTCTGCGGCAGCGCGAGCCAAGGCAACAATATAATCAATTCCCCCATATTTAAGGGCTCCTTGACTGGCCTGAATAATAACTGGTGCTTTTTCTGCTTCTGCGGCTCCTATAATGGCCTGAATAAATTCCATATTATTACAATTAAAAGCCCCTACCGCATAACCGCCCGCTTCGGCTTCTTTTAGTAAAACATGTACCGGGATAAAAGACATATTTCCCCCTTCTGCGCTATTTTTCAGCTTTCCTCACGTAGGCTAGAAGCCTGTCTTCCTTTTATTTTATTTCCGTCTTCTCCTTGTCCTTCCTGAAAACATTCCTCTTCAATCAAACTAGCTAATATTTCGCTTAATAAATATTCTTCATCTTCCGCTATCAATTGGCTTACTAAAGCAGCCGGGCCTATATAACCCAGTTCTATCCCGATTTCCGGACAAAAAAGCTCAGTCACCTGTTGTTCTTGCCACAACCATCTGCCTGGCACTGTATGTAAGTGCATATTTTCACAGGTTATACACGGTACTTGAAACCAATATATCCCTTTCTTTCGGGTTTCAATTATTACCTTAAGACTACCGCAAGAACAATAAATCTTAAGCATCCTGCGGCCTGAAAAAGCAAAACGCGATAAATGGTGAAATTCCAACTTGCCACAAGCAGGACAATGCATCGCCAGCATGGTTTCTGTGGCTATTAACACTCCTCTTACTCCCCCTTGATTCAAGTAAAGAAAAATTGCTTATCTCAACCCTTCGTCTTGTTTTTTAACTGGTTTTTCGGCCAGCAAAGCTTTTACCAAAAAACAAACATCATTTAGATTAAAGGGTTTTTGAATCCAATGACGAACTCCTAGTTCTTTAGCTTCGGTTATTATATCCAGTTCATCAAAAGCGGTCATTATTACCACCGGTACGGCGCCGCAAATCTGGCGGATTTCTTGCAGCGTTTCTAGTCCTGATAGATATGGCATACGCATGTCTAATAAAATTAAGAGAGGAGTATAGGTGGTTAATTTTTGAATTGCTTCGCACCCGGATTCAGCTAACTCTACTTGATAACCTTCCTTACCTAAAACTTCACTCAACAACTTCCGCACCCCACTCTGATCATCTACCACCATAACATCACCTGCCGGCCTTGACATCTCTTTCTTTCTCCCCTCTTTAGGTAATCCTAATCTCAGCTTCCTTCTTTTATGCTTATTTTTATTTCTTAATTATTTCTTTCCACAACTTTTCTTAAAATCCTGCCCGGGCAAAAATAAAAACTCAAAAAACTAAAACTTTAAAAGTTTGGTTTTAAAGGGGCTAACGAAGGTAGACATCCGGCCAAAACTATCAACGCTGCTAAAACGAAAAAAATAGTTACTATTGGGGGTAAAAACAAAACCAAGAGTGACCTTCCGGTACTAAAATTATACACCTCACGTAAACCAAATATAACTAGTATAATACCCCAAATATAAATTAACAAACTTAATAAAGTGATAATTATTGTAAAAGACGGCGCCGTCATCCAATAAAGAAGTAAATTCAACGGAACCATAAAAAGAGAAGGTAATATAGCCAGCCCGGTAACCGCAAAAACTCCCTGAGCATTACCGTGACTACCCAATAAGGTTGCTACCAGGTGCAGGACGCTGCTGCAAACAAACCACTTCAGGTATTTTAATACCAGCCATAGAAGGATGATTACAGGAATAAGAGCTTGAATTGCTTGGGTTGCCGTTTGCGGCAGGCCGGGAAAGATTAAATTACCTTTTCCAGTGGTTACCAGAACACTGCTCAAAACATTTACTACGCTTACCAAGGTAAAAATTAATACGGTTAAACCAACAGGCGGCTGAACCGCTACCTGACGCAAAGTAGGTAGTGGGTCTAAAAGAACTCCGTAAATCAGCTCTAAAAAACCTAATTTTTCGGGAGGGGTGGGTTCACTTATAGCTTTATTTTCCATAATTAAAACCTTTACTTTTTATTTAATAATAACCGGCCAACATGATGGGCACACCAGCCAGCCAGCCGGAAATATTATTTGCTGGTAGGTATTAAAACTGCCATTTTCTTTAAACCAGAAAAAACTGGCCAGGTTGTTTATTTTAGGATCAAACAGGTCTTGCCAAAAACCGCGGCGCGTTAGTTCAAGAACCGGGGGCTCGCTGCCCAAACCGCTCATTCTTCCCGCCAGGCTCAAGGCATCATTTAAGCCGCCTAATTCATCCACTAAACCGTTCTCCCTGGCCTGCTGCCCGGTAAATATCCTCCCGTCAGCAATTTTTCTTACCTGATCCAGCTTCATTTTACGCCCCTCAGCCACCGCTTGAATAAACTGCTGGTAAACGTTATCAACCAAATCCTGAAAAATAACTTTTTCTTCCGGAGTTATTTCTCGCGTGGCCGAACCCATATCTTTATGGGGTCCGCTTTTAAATGTCTGGCTGCTAACGCCTAACTTACTATATAAGCCCCTCAAATCTTGAGTTTGGATAATTACCCCAATGCTTCCGGTCATTGTGCCGGGATTAACCACAATTTTATCGGCCCGGGCGGCAATCCAGTACGCGCCAGAGGCAGCTACGTCCCCCATGGAGGCTACTACTTTCTTCTTTTTTTGACGTAACAAATCTACCTCCCGGGCAATTTCCTGGGCTCCTGCTGCCGAGCCGCCAGGACTGTTTAACCTTAAAACTACAGCCTTAATGTTTTCGTCCCGGCCCGCTTTTCTTAACAGACCAGCAACATGCTCCGCACTGCTGGAAGCACTGAATAAACCAAAACCCGCTTGTCCGCTAACTATAACCCCTTCAATATTAACCACCGCCACCGCACCCCCCCGGGATAACTGCTGGCTTCCCTGGCGGGGTAAAATTATTACGGAGGCTACAATTAAAAAAATTATAATCACGGCTAAGATTAAAACAGAAATTATTTTCTTTTTTCCCTTCAAAAACAATGCGCCTCCTTAAACTTTAAAGCTGCACCAATAAAATCCCTAAATAAGGGGTGAGGGCCATCAGGACGTGATTTAAATTCCGGGTGAAATTGGCTGGCTACAAACCACGGGTGGGCTGGAATTTCAATTATTTCCACCAGCCTGCCGTCGGGTGAGGTACCGCTGGCAATTAAGCCGTGAGTGCTTAAAATATCGCGGTTCTCATTATTTAATTCGTAACGGTGCCGGTGGCGTTCAAATACTACTTCTTCTTTATAGGCGTGATAGGCCTTTGTACCAGGCTGCAGCCGGCACGGGTACCCGCCTAAACGCATGGTTCCGCCTAAACGGTCAAGACCTTTTTGCTCTGGCAATAAGTCGATTACCGGGTAAGGAGTGTTAGGATCAAATTCCACACTGTGGGCCTTTTCCCAACCATGTACATGTCTGGCGTATTCTACCACCGCCAATTGCATACCCAGACATAGACCTAAAAAAGGAATATTATTAACCCGGGCATACTGAATAGCCTTAATTTTCCCGTCAATCCCCCGGCTGCCAAACCCACCAGGAACTAAAATGCCCTCTCCCTTTAGGAGTTTTTCGGCCGGGGAAATTTCCAGTTCTTCAGCGTCTACCATACATATATCCATCGCGGTATTATGAAAAAGGCCCGCGTGACGTAAGGCCTCTATGACGCTAAGGTAGGCATCAGGTAAAGCAATATATTTACCCACTAAATTTACCTTTACGGTTTGTTTAGGTTGGCGCCCTCTTTCAACCATATCCTGCCACCTGGTCAGGTTAGGTGGAGAGCAAGCCAAGCTCAGTCGCTGGACAACAATTTCGTCAAGCTTTTCTTGGGAAAACATTAAAGGTACTTCGTATATAGAGGGCTTGTCCAGGGCTTGAATAACTGCTTTACGTTCCACATTGCAAAATAAAGCAATTTTATCCTTTATTTCCTGAGATATTGGTTTTTCAGTGCGACAAACTATAACATCGGGCTGAATACCAATGCTTCGTAGTTCCTTAACGCTGTGCTGGGTTGGTTTTGTCTTTAATTCATTAGCGGCTTTGAGGTAAGGAATTAAAGTTACGTGAATGTACATCACGTTTGATGGCCCTAAGTCAGCCCGCAGTTGCCGGATAGCCTCTAAAAAAGGAAGTGATTCTATATCTCCTACCGTCCCGCCAATTTCTGTAATAACCAGATCCGGGCCGCTTTTCGCCATTTGCAAAATACGGGCTTTAATTTCGTTAGTAATATGCGGTATTACCTGAACTGTCGCTCCCAGATAATCTCCGCGTCTTTCTTTATTTATTACGGACCAATAAATTCCGCCTGCGGTTACGTTGCTATTTTTATGCACGTTAATATTAGTAAACCGTTCGTAGTGGCCTAAGTCAAGGTCGGTTTCCACCCCGTCTTCAGTAACAAAAACCTCGCCGTGCTGGTACGGATTCATTGTACCCGGGTCTACGTTAATATAAGGGTCAAGTTTCTGCAGGGCTACAGTCAAACCCCGGTTTTTTAAAAGACACCCTAAGGAAGCGGCCGTAATTCCTTTTCCTAAGGAAGAGACTACTCCCCCGGTTATAAAAATAAATTTAGACCTAATGTTTATTCACATCCGTTCAGGAGACTTAAGGCCCAATAACTTTAAAGCATTGGCCAAAACAATCCGGGTAGCTTCCACCAGCAGCACCCGGCTATTAGATAAGGCCGGATCAGCCGTAATTACCCGGTGGTGGTTATAAAAAGCATGCAGCAAACCGGCCACTTCATGAATATAAGAGGCTATCTGGTGGGGGGCTAAGTTTTGTACGGCCCTGGTTACCTCCTCCGGAAAATCAGCCAGCCGCCGGGCCAGCGCTAATTCTGCTTCCTGGGTTAGTAAGGTAAGGTCTGTTGAGCTAACGCGGGGCATTGTCCTACCTTGTTCTGCCAGCACTTTTTTAAGGCTGCATATACGCGCGTGAGCATACTGGATATAATAAACGGGATTTTTAACGGATTGCTCCCGGGCTAAATCTAAATCAAAATCCAGGTGGCTGTCCGCACTCCGCATAACAAAAAAGTAACGGGCCGCGTCGCGTCCTACCTCTTCAATTAAATCCTCCAGAGAGACGTACTGACCCGTGCGTTTACTCATCCGTACAATTTCCCCGCCCCGGTAAAGACGGACCAACTGCATTATAATGACCTGTACGGCATCCGGGCTATAACCTAAGGCGGCCAGGGCCCCTTTTAAGCGGGCAACGTGGCCGTGATGGTCAGCCCCCCAAATGTTAATAATTTTAGTAAAGCCACGCTGAAATTTATTTACGTGGTAAGCAATATCAGCCGCAAAATAAGTAGGGGCACCGTTATTCCGAACTAACACCTCGTCTTGTCTTGCGCCAAATTCCCGGGCTTTAAACCATAAGGCACCTTCGTGTTCATAAATAAATCCTTTTTCTTTTAACCGTTCAATTATCTCTTTTACGCTTCCGCTGGCGTATAAAGAAGCTTCTGAAAACCAAACATCATAATGAACGCCAAATTCGGCCAGTGTTTTTTTAATGGCTGCGATCGCCTCATCTAAAGCGTATTTTACCAGGGCCTCTTCCCGTACAGACGCACTTTCCTTTAAGTATTTATCCTGGTAAAGGGCAATAAAATTTTTTGTGGTGGCAACCAAATCCTCCCCGTGATAACCTTCCTCAGGTATTTCCGCCTTAAAACCCAGCAGTTGAAAATAACGGGCAGCTAAAGATTTGCCGAGGTTTTCAATTTGCGTACCGGCATCGTTAACATAAAACTCACGGGTTACCTGATAGTCCGCAAAATCTAATAAGGACGCAATGCTGTCCCCCAGCGCCGCTCCGCGGGCGTTGCCCATGTGCAGCAATCCGGTAGGATTGGCGCTGACGTATTCTACCTGCACTTTTTCTCTATTTCCAATATTTACCCTTCCGTAGTCTTCTCCCTGATTAATAATCTCCGGGATAACCCTTAAGGCCCAGGCCGGGTCAAGATAAAAATTAATAAACCCCGGGCCGGCTACCTCGACTTTTATTACCGGTAGCCCTTCAAAATTAAGTTCCTCTTTAATTATCCCGGCTATTTTACGAGGGGACATCTTAATCGCCCCGGCTAACAGTAAAGCCAGGTTAGTGGCAAAATCACCATGTTCTTTTTCCCGCGGCACTTCAAGTACAAAGTCAGGTATTCCTGCCGCGGGAAAGCGCATTTTTTGGCTAGCTAAAGTTACTGCTTTTATTAAAGCGTGATTAAGCTCGGCCCTAAGACGGGCAATAATATTCACGCTAAAATTATACCCTTTCTTTAACCTATTACCAAGGACTTATAAATTACCTTTGTTTTTGCCCGCAAACCATATCTTTTAACAAACCCGGCTATACGCTGTAAGGCCGTACTTAAATCTTTTCGTGAGGCAGCATAAGAACAGCGGACATAACCTTCTCCGCTGGCTCCAAAAACATTACCCGGAACTACGGCTACTTTTTCTTCGGTAAGCAATTTGAGGGCAAATTCTTCTGATGACAGCCCCGTCCCTTTAATTTCCGGAAAAGCATAAAAGGCGCCCCCTGGTTCAAAACAAGGTAAACCCATTTCCCGAAAGGTATTTACCATCAACTGGCGCCGCTGGTTAAACTGCTTTACCATATTATGCATACTCTGGTGCCCGTTTTTCAATGCCTCTAAGGCCGCAGTTTGAGCGGTAATAGGGGCACATAACATGGTGTACTGATGAATTTTATTCATGGCACCAATAAAATCCGGGTTGCCGGCCGCATAACCAATCCGCCAGCCGGTCATGGCGTAAGCTTTAGAAAAACCATTTAAAAGAATAGTTCGCTCTTTCATTCCTTTTAAAGCAGCGGTACAGGTATGTTCCCCTTGATAAGTAAGTTTACTATAAATTTCATCAGAAATAACCAGCAAATCAGCGTCACAAACTACCTCGGCAATTTCCTGAAGCCTTTTTTTGCTTATTACCGCCCCTGTAGGATTATTAGGATAACTTAAAATTAATAATTTGGTGCGGGAAGTGATTAACCGGGCTATCTGGTCGGCTGTAGGGCAAAAACCTTGCTCCATGGTAGTAAACAAGGCTACCGGCCGCCCCCCGGCTAAAGTAATGCAGGGAGCGTAAGAAACATAAGCCGGCTCAGGAACAATTACCTCGTCCCCCGGGCTTATTAAGGCCCGGATAGCTAAATCCAAACCTTCGCTTACTCCTGCCGTAATTAAGATCTCGTCTTTAGGGTTATAAGAAACCCCAAATTTATTATATAATTCTTGGGCAATGGCCTGGCGCAAGGAAAGTAATCCCTGATTTGAAGTGTACATAGTATAGCCCTTTTCTAAAGAATAAAAACAGGCCTCCCGGATATGCCAGGGCGTAACAAAGTCAGGCTCTCCCACCCCTAAAGAAATAACCTCCTTTGTTTCCGTAGCCAAATCAAAAAAACGTCTAATTCCGGAGGGCGGGATAGACTGCACTACCGGATTAACCCTTTCTCCCCAGGCTTTACGTTTATTCAAGGAGAAATCACCAGCCTTCTCTCCTGTTCTTTGTCTTCTAAAATAACGCCTTCCCGCTTGTAAGTTTTCATTACAAAATGGGTGGCTGTTCTGGTCACTCCTTCAATAGTAGCCAGTCTGGTGGCTACAAAATTACTTACTTCTTTCATGCTTTGCCCTTCAATAAACACGGCCAGATCATAAGCGCCCGACATTAAATAAACGCTTTTTACCTCCGGAAAACGGTAAATCCGTTCGGCTACCGCGTCAAAACCTATATCCCGCTGAGGGGTAATGCGCACTTCAATTAGTGCGGTAACTTTTTCTTCCCCTGCTTTCTCCCAGTTAATTATGGTTAAATACCGCAGGATAGTTTTATTTTCTTCTAACTCTCTTATTTTACGCCGTACTTCCTCTTCAGGCAAGCTTAACATAAAAGCTATTTCCTTAGTGCTTAGTTTGGCTTCATTTTCTAAAAGCTTAAGTATCTCCTGCATGGTTCCTTTTATTATTACCTCTCTTTTTTTTAAAAATATTTACCCTTTATAAATTTTATGTTTCAATAAAAAACCCCGCCACTAAAAGAGCGAGCTTTTTCTGGTGGTAAATTGTCTATACTTTAAACGTAATAACTTGCTGCCAGTTTATAAAATTGTTAAAATTATAACATTTACCTTAAGTCCTGGTCAAGAAAATAATTTTCTTGATTTTAAAAGTATAAAAGGACCATGATTTCGTTAATCCTGGCCCCGTAATTTTTAATTCCAAGTCAAATTAAAAGCTGGAGTTACAAATTTATAAAGTCAAAATCCCTTCCTTGTTACGCACCACGCGGAGTAATTTTTCTTCTTGACCATTTAAAGCATTAATGTAAATAAGAAAAGTGTCTTTATCCAACTGGCCTTGAAACTCATAAGTTAACTTTTCCCGCTCTGGTCCGGTTGGAATTACTACCAGGCGTCCTTTTGATCTTACTTGTAAACGGGGGCTTAATTTTTTCCGGGCCTGGGTGACGGTTAAGCGGGGAGGCAGGAGTTTACGTTTATAATGGGTCATAAAAAAGGCGGAGGCTTCAAACCCGGTTACTTCACCGGTATCCAAAGCAACTGTAACCTTCACCTGGTCCGGATAAAGTACCACTTTATCCTGGGTAGCCGCAAAGTTAAAAATAACCATCCCTCCGATTACCTCAAAGTAAACCGGAACCATATCTTTATATCCCCGGACCTCTAAATAACGCCGGGCTATCTCCCTGGCCTTGGCAAGGCTTATCTGAGGCCGATTTATTTTTCTGGCCTTGGTCAACCATAAAACCTGGCCACCTTGCTGGCTGACGGCCAAAGTAATCCTGTCTTTTTTTGACAACAAGGGACGTGAAACCAGCTCGACGCGGTAAGCCGGAATTTTCCCGCGGTCCAAATTTATCTTTTTTACCTGGTATTTTCCGTTGGATGATTGTTGCTCCATAAATGTCAGCGCAATTGATTGAGCACGCGGAGCAGTGATTTTGGCGCCGCTTATTGCCCTGGGCTTTCTTTTTTCCAAGTGCCCGGAAAAAGGCCCGTCGTAAATCAGTACGGGAATGTCTTCCATATGCTTTTCTATATCCTTAAAACTGGCCCTGGCTAACTTTGGTTTTTCCCGTTGGATGACCCCGGACACACCTTCTTTCAACTCGCTTAAATATAATTTTCCCTGGGTAAGCTGTTTTTCTATATCAGCCAGTTCCGTATTCAGGCTATCGGCCTTTTTATACAAGCGGTTTAATGTTTCCCATTTTTCTTTTGTTTTAACTACTGGTGTATCGGCCTTAAAAAAAGAATAAGCATAATCTCCCACCTGGGTAAAAAACTTACTTGTCCGGATCATCATGGTATCAGGTAAAGGAAGTTGGGTTAAGTTAATTTGCGCGGCATTGGCCCGCTGCCATATTTCCATAAAAATAAGGCGGTCCTGATTTGGCGCTTCAGCCACTAAAATTTTTGATAAAAGTACGGTCAGGTACTGCACATTTTCGGTAAGTTCGTAAAAAGTACGGTAATAATTATTATTTAAGATAACCTCTAACTGACGGCGTTCAGTGGACTGCCGGTAACCCCAGAATCCAACGCCGGCTAAAACCACAAAAAAGCCAATTATAAATATAAACCAGCGCTTATCTTTCATTTAAAAAATCAGAGCCCCTTTCAAATCGGAGGATAAAATAAAATTTTGTTATCGGGCAAAAATATGCCGACCAATCTGGGAAATTATATTCTTTGTCCATACCCAGGGACTTATAGCCTTAGCCGGGTTCCAAAAATAAAGCGCCCCCCCGGTAGGGTCCCAACCGTTCATGGACATGGCCGCTGCCTGCAATGATTCCTGAGATGCCGGGCGATTGTACTGGCCATTGGCTACGGATTCAAAAGCATGCGGTTGGTAAATAACACCAGCTAAAGTATGGGGAAATAAAGCACTGCGCAAGCGGTTAAGAATTACCGCTCCCACCGCCACTTTTCCCGCAAAAGGCTCGTTAGCGGCTTCCCCTTCTATCACCCGGGCCAAAAGGTATATTTCATCCCGGTTCGTTACGCCACGCGAAACCCCAACTGATTCATGGTAAGAAACATTTTCTCCGGGGGAATATCCCAGAGCCGACCAGGTGCTTGCTCCTACTACTCCATCAGGCACCAAACCATTTAGCCTTTGAAAATTTATTACCGCTTGTTGGGTGGCGTTGCCAAACACGCCATCCACACGGGCGCGGTAATACCCCCAATTTTTTAACTGCTGCTGCAAAAGGGATACATCGGGGTTGCTGCTACCCCAATATAAAGTACGCTCCTGAGCAAAAGCATAACTCGTTCCAAGTACGGCCATAACTATTATTACCACCAAAATTAAAAAAGTAAATTTTGTTTTCAAAGAATTTCACCCCGTACTTAATGTTTGATTAATTTTTTTACTTTATTTTTATAGTTTACAAAATAGTTAATTTATATGTATAAAGTAAAAAACCTGACGATCTTTTCCGTCAGGTTTTTTACTTATAACGCTTAAATTTTACTAAATTAGCTGCTTAAACACAACCTCTTGGCTTGGGTAAGCCAGCCAGCTTGCACGCCCCTTTTGCCGGACCAGCAGGAAACAGTTCGTAAATTTTCCTTAGACTGTAACCTGTGTCCCGGCACAGCTTTCTAATTAACGGGGCTACTTGAAACTTCTGATAATAACCACGTAAATAATAAATAATTTTCCAATGATCGCTAGTTAGGTTATTAATACCTTCCAAACACGCTATCTCTTTGGCTACCTCCTCATCCCACTGTTCAGGGTTAATAATAAACCCCTCTTCGTTTAACTCTACATCTTTACCGGCAATTTTGATGGCATTTATTACCTGCATCAATTTAACGCCGCCCTCCCAAAAAAATTAAGCTTGTCTTAGTCGGTAATAAAAATAAGGGGGCACTCAACTCGGAAGATAATTTTTCTTTTTAATTAAGAAATCTTCTTCTTGAGTTGAGTGCCCCCTTAACTGGTGACCCCACCGGGATTCGAACCCGGGTTACCGCCGTGAAAGGGCGGTGTCTTAGGCCGCTTGACCATGGGGCCAAGTTATTCTTAAATCACTTATTCTAAAGGCAAACTAAAATTTTTTGTTCCGCTTTATGAATTTAGCATAAGAATTTACCTTTGTCAATATAAATTGTCCGGATATAAAAATAAAAAAACAATATACTTAGGGACGTTAAATTTAACGCCCCTACAAATTATATTAAACTTATTTTGGTTACAGATGGTGGAGGCGGGGGGAGTTGAACCCACCGTCCGAAAGAAAGACCACAAAAACTTCTCCGAGCGCAGGCTGTGCTTTAAATTTCGCCCCTTTGGCGGCCACAGTCAGCCTCCGCCGGCGCTATCCCGATTGATGCTCCCCTATAGGTCCTCGAGCGAGATCCTCAAGGGTAAGCCTGACAAATTGACACCCCGGCCTCGCCCTGCAGGCAAGGGCAAGCGGAATGCTAGCTGCGTTTAAGCAGCTAGAGCGTAACTATTTTTGTTGGCAGTTATATTTTTTCCACCGTTTAACGGGCTGATGGAACCCCGGCTCGCTATTTCTGCCACCTGTTCTCCCGTCGAACCCATTTCGCCCCCATGTTTAAATTTTTTTAGACCCGCTGACAACTTACATTTGACTACTGACGACCTTTTACGGCCCGTTCAACTTCTCTTTTTGCTTCCCGCGCGGCTATATCCTGACGCTTATCATAGCTTTTTTTGCCGCGGGCCGTAGCCATTTCTACCTTTACCCAACCCCGGTCGTTAAAAAAAACTTTTAAGGGAATAAGGGTTAGCCCCTTTTCTTTAGTGTAACCAATTAAACGTAAAATTTCCCTTTTATGCACTAACAATTTACGTACCCGCTTTGGTTCGTGGTTAAAACGGTTGCCTTGCTGGTACTGGGCTATATGCATATTATACAACAAAAGCTCTCCGTTTTCAACCCGAGCATAACTATCTTGCAAATTTGCTTTTCCGGCCCGCAAGGA
>JJNX02000011.1 GCA_000681355.2 Peptococcaceae bacterium SCADC1_2_3 | reverse complement strand
AAAGAGTTGGTCGTGGTCAATCTGGTTTTTCTTCATCTCAGCGCTTGCTCCTATTTTACGTTTTTTCTTATATTTTACCTTAAGAAAGAATAGCCGGCAATCTTAACTCTAAATCCTGCTTTAGGTTATCCAAAATTTCCTGGGAGATTCCATAACCATTTCCCTCCTTTGTTTCACCTGTTCCAATGTTGCTCTGGTAGACACTATTTTACTTTTGAGACAGGCTGGTCTGGATGGGCGGGGTTGGGAACAAGACGTTGATTTATACAATCTACAAAAAGATCCAGCTTTTCTAATACTGTCTGTCCAATAATTACTTCATCTCCTAAAACCAGTGCTTCTTCTAAAGTATCTCTGCCCTCTATTTCAATTATCAGCGGTTCCGTTACGCCCACGGCTTCTTTACGCCCATCTGCATATTCGGCAACGCGCTGGCCACGAATGGCCAGGCCTAACCGTTCCACCACAAAAGGGGGGAGTACAGAACGCACAGCACCAGTATCAACGAGCGCATCGGCAAAATAAGTTCTTATCTCCTCAGGCTTTAACAAATTACGGCGGGTAAGAGCCTCATCAACAGCGTTAAGCAAGCGAACTTTAGTACGTACTTCGCCCATTATTTTCCTTCCCCCCTCAAATTTATCACAAAACCCTTTGTTTTAGACAAAACATTCACCTAGGGCATCCTCGCATTCGCATTCAAAAAAATTCTCCTACTTGATGTAATACCCGTTTATAAAGTTCTTTAGAAATCCAGAAACCTGCCTCGTCGCGTAGCTGATCGATCTCTTTCTTAAGCGAGGATATCTTGCCAGCAAGCTTTGCTCGAATCAATATCCCGATCACTCTAGTTTTTGGCAAATTATATACTTCAGGGCACAATAATCTTTTCATGAAAATCTCTTAACAAAGATAAATGACCAATAATAGCCAGATTGATCAGAGTTGAAGAATCACTAATGGCCTCTGGCATAGTGAAGGTCCTCCTCAAGATCTTCTCCTGTGTAGTGATGGGGAATATGACGTCGTCCTAAGAGTTCTTTAAATTCCCAACGTGTCATCCGGGCTAACGTCCTTGCCTTTCCCATTGAAAGTATCCCGCGATGATATAAGGCTAAAGCTAGTTCTTTGCGTAGTTCAGCCTCTCTCTCTGCAGGAGGAAGTTTAAGAGAACGAAGTACATCCTCGGGTATTTCTAGAATTAATTTAGACATGATAAAACCTCCAATCTACCCTAAATGTATGATAACATTTCTTAAGGAAACAACAAAAAAAATATGAATTTGGAAGCTGACCTAAGATCATCTCAGGTGCTTTGTGCTTTTTCTGCTTTAAGCACCGCTAATAAATTCCTTATAGGCCTGGGCCACCTCTTGGGCCGGCCCCTGCAATTTTGCCTCGCCATGGTCCAGCCACACCGCTATATCACATAAATCCTCCACTTGCTTTGGCGCGTGGGTCACTAAAATTATGGTCTTGCCTTGTTTCTGCATATCCTGGATGCGGGTCAGGCATTTTTCCTGAAAGGCTAAATCCCCCACGGACAGCACTTCGTCAATAAGCAAAATGTCCGGGTCCACGTGGACGGCCACGGCAAAGCCTAAGCGCATGTACATGCCGGAGGAGTAGTTGCGTACGGGGTTATCAATAAAATCACCCAACTCGGCAAATTCAACGATGTCGTTTAGTTTTTCCTTAATTTCTTTTCTGGTAAAGCCCAGAATGGAGGCATTTAAAAAAATATTTTCCCGCCCGGTAAAGTCAGGGTGAAAGCCGGCCCCTAACTCTAAAAGGGTGGAAAGCTTCCCCCTTACCTTCACTTCCCCTTGCGTGGGGTAAAGAATCCGGCTGATTATTTTTAACAGCGTGCTTTTGCCCGAACCGTTTCGCCCAATAAGACCGATGGTTTTTCCTTTGGGGACGGATAAATTTATATTTCTTAAGGCCCAGAATCCTTCTGTCCGCTGCCTTCCCCAAAAAATAATCCTTTCCTTTAGGGAGATGGTTTTGTCTTGATAAACCTGAAACTTCTTCCATAAATCTTTTATTTCCACCACATTAGCGTTAAAAAATTCATTGGCCACTTATATCTCCTCCGCCACGGTCTTCTGAAACCGGCCAAAGACAACAAGGCTGATTATGACCAGAACAAGAAGCCCTATAGTCAAGTAGCCCAAAACATCCCACTGGGGCCATTTCCCGGCGTAAAAAATACTCCGGTAGGCTTCAATTATTGGGGTAGCAGGATTTAGATTAAAGATAAACTTTGCATTTTGGGGGATGAGGTCTGCCGGGTAAAGCACCGGGGTTAAAAAGAACCAGGCCATCATTAAAACCCCCATAATGTGCTCTAAATCACGAAAATAAACGTTGGCTATGGCTACCAGAAAAGTTAAAGAAGCAACTAAAAGGGTTTCTACGATTAGTATGGCCGGAAAAGCAATTAAAGCCAAGGTGAGATCTACCTTAAATATAAGTAAAGCCGGGATTAAAATAAACAGGCTTAAAAGATAATTTACCAGGTTGGTCAATACCACCGAAAGGGGTAAAATTTCCCGGGGAAAGTAAATTTTTTTTATTAAAGAGCTGTTTTGCACCAAACTTGCCGCTCCTTGCAGGACAGAGGTTGCAAAATAATTCCAGGGAAGCAAGGCCACAAATAAAAACATGGCGTAGTTTTCGGTTTGCACTCTCATAACGAAAGAAAAAACCAGGCTATAAACAATCAGCATGAGCAGTGGGTTAAAAAAAGTCCAGAAAAATCCCAGCACCGAGCCTTTATACCGGGCCCGCAGTTCCTTGGCCACCAAGTTTTTCAGCATTTCCCGGTAAAGGTAAATTTCTTTTAGCTGTTGCCCCACCAAAATAGCCTCCAAATATTAGTTACTTTTTAGATTAATTATTTTTAATTAGTTGGTTCGTAAACTTTAAAAATCTGAAAATAGGTTCGTTTTTTGTTTTTATATCTATATACTTATATCATTTTTACGACAATTTTTAAATAACCCTTTTATTAAGATATTGTAAATTTCTTGTTAAGATTTTATTAATTTTATGGCCTATGGTATCACGGATTCAAGTCTTTACCTTAATTCTTCTTCCTCTAAAGCTATGATTAATTTTTCTAAAAAATCAATAAAAAGGTTAATTTGTCTTTTTATTTCTTTTAAATTTCCGCTTAAATCTTCTACCAAGGGTTTCGTTTTTAACCAATCTGGAATAGGGGGGCGATAAACATGGCGGCTACGGTGACGAAAACGTCTGAAATCATCTAGTTTTTCGCAAAGCTGGTGGTTAAAAACAGGGGGACGTACTTCCGGAATGCGCAAAGCCATCCTGAAAAGCAAATCTTTATGCCACTTTTCGCCAGAAGGTAGACTCTTATCTATTTTTGAAGCAATACGCAACATTATATCCTCAATGGCTGTATAAAAATTTTCCAACAAATGGGCTATTCCTGCTAACTCTAAGTTGCTTAATTGGTCTTTTTTCTCCTCAAATGGTTTTTGAATTTCTTTTGCTACAGTCTCTAACGCATCCAGGTCATCTTGTAGTTCAGCTATTAAAAGACGGTAGTAGTTGCTATTAATTTCGTTCATAAAGAATCAATCCTTCTTGGAGAATGCGGGCATAAAATTTCTTACTAATTTCTTTGCCATCAATCAAATCAAAGGGAATATCAACGATTTCCTCCAACCTTCTTTCTGCCTGATAAAGTTTAGCCGGATCAAGCCCTTCTACGACCAGGTCAATATCAGAACTTAAATTAAAACAACCAGGATGGAGAAGAGAGCCAATTAAATAAACACGGGAAACAGCAAACTCTTCAGCCAAAGTATAAGCCATTTTCCTAGCTAGTTGCCTGGCTCTGTCTTCTCTTTTCTGAACTTTTTGCCTGGTTTGCCAGGCCCGCTTTTTCCAGGCCCGAAAATATTCTTCATCGATCATATTTCTCACTTTCCTTTAGTTTTGCCCCTTTCTCTACGGCAAAACCTAAAGCTAAAGCCTGAATCTTTGCCTTAATTTTATAGTTTTGCCAGGGTGTTGTCAACGAGTACAACCTTGTATTTTCGTGACTCATTAAAAACAAAGGAATAATTAGCTTACCGGGTATAAAAAATAATAAAGGTTTTTAATTTGATAAAAAAATACTTAATAATTTTGTAAGTATTCAGCGAAACGTCTTACGAGACCAGGAGCGGTTTTACTGAATAATTACATAATTTTTACTTGTTATAGATGAAGAGATGTAGATAGGGGTGTAAATATTGCCTTTTGGTCGCGTTTTAATCTTTTTTCTTCTTTCTCTTTTTGTTTTGTCCTGTCAGTCTGGAATAGTTGCTGACGCCGGTGAGGTACAAAAACAACCGCTAAAATCGCTAAAATATTGTGATTGTCATTATGAATATATATCTAGGCTTAAAAAATCTTTTCAAAAAGGTAACAAACTAATAAACTGGAAGTATGTTCTTAGTCAACCTCCTGAAAATAATGTTCCCTCCCCTTATCATGATGTATGTATTTTAATTGATACTTTTAATTTAACCTTATCAGTTTTTTCAGATAAAAAACTCATCCGGAAATATCCGGTAGCCGTGGGCAAACCGCAGTACGAAACACCGGTCGGGACCTGGAAAGTAGTTGAAAAATCCGCTTATTATGCTCCCGGTATGGGCAGCCGGTGGATGAGGTTAAATATTTACAGTGGTGTGTACGGTATTCACGGCACTGATAATCCCTGGTCAATTGGTACTTATGCCAGCCACGGCTGTGTGCGGATGCATAATGCACACGTGGAAGAAATCTATTCCTGGGTTACCGAAGGGGCGCCGGTTATTATTGTGGGCAATCCTTTTTATAATCAAGCAGGCGAATATTATTACACCTTCCAAAAGGGGGCTTGCGGTCTGGCGGTTTACGAAGCCCAGCGTATTTTAAGGCGTCTTGGTTATACTCAGGCTGCCCCGGATGGTATTTTTGGCCCTAAAACAGAAAAAGCGTTAATAGCTTTTCGGCGGAAAAATGGTTTGTCTGCCGAAGGGATTATAGACGGCGAGGTTTACCGGTTGTTAGGATGGTAATTAAATAAATCAAAAACTCTTTCCCTAAGGGCCTATAAAATTCTTGTAATTTCTTTAGGTAACCTATAATATTTTAACTTAGTATCTTAATTCCTAATTTCTAATTCTTAATTAGTTGTATCAACTTGATCTAATAAAAATGAAAGACGGCTTGCTTAACTTTAATATGAACTTTTGGCCTAATTTTCATAAACTTTTTAAAAAAGAAGATTTAACCAGCGGCAGTATAACTAAAAACATTTTATCAGTTGTTTTTCCCCTATGGATTGGAACTATTCTCTATACCATCTTTATAGGGCTGGATACCTATTGGGTTAGCCGGTTGGGTTCGGCCGCGATTGCCGCGGTAGCCGTGGGAGGAAGCGGCTATATGTTTTTTTGGACTGCCCTGGTTGGCTTATCCAATGCTACCATTGCTATTTTAGGTGACCTGGTAGGGCAAAAAGATTATGAAGGCGCCAGTATCTTAAGTGGGGAAATTTTAGCTATAACCATTGCGGCATCTTTCGGGTTGGGGCTTGTTGGTTATTTAATTACCCCCGGCTTGCTAAAATTGTTGGGCGCCTCTCCGGAAGTAGCGGTTTTAGCTACCGGATACTTAAGGATTTATATGGCTGGAGCAATAATAACTTTCCCTGTTTACGTAATTAATAGTATTTTACGCAGCGGGGGAGATATGCTTTCGCCCATGCTGATTGTGGGCGGGCAAATAATACTTAATCTTGTTTTAGATCCTTTACTTATCCTGGGTATTGGTTTTCCAAAATTAGGTGTTGATGGTGCCGCCCTTGCCGGGGTGATTGCCGGAGCAGCAGGCACTTTAGCCGGTCTTTGGGTTCTGGTTAAGGGGAAATCCTTTATAAGGTTAGATTTTAAAAAAATTAAACTTTATTTTCCTCGTTTCCATACGTTAAAAGAAACACTACGGTTAGTTGGACCTAATACGGTTGAGATGTTGGGTATGAGCGTGGTGGGGCTGGTAATGGCAGGAATTGTTGCCCGGTGGGGAACCAACGCTTTAGCGGCTTATGGTATTGGTACAAGGCTTTTTATGCTGGTTTCTTTACCTGGTCTTGACCTGGCGATGGCTACGGCCATAATAATGTCAAACAATATTGGGGCGAGAAAAATAAAACGCGCCATAGCCGGTACTTGGGTAGCCGCGGGCTTCAATATGCTAATTATGGGAGTGGGAGGTATTATCTTATTTGTCCTTGCCGGTGAAGTAGTCCGTTTATTTGTCGTTAACCCTGAAGTAGTAAATATTGGCATTAATTACCTTAAAATAACCGTACCAGGCTGGCTTTTTCTGGCTGTCTGGACTATTTTAAGGCGAGCTTTTATTGGGGCCAAAGATGTCGCCACCCCTTTATTTATTTCGTTTTTTACCTTAATCGGGGTTCAAATTCCTATAGCTATTTACCTTCCTAAAACAGTCAACATAGGGGTAAATGGGGTCTGGTGGGCTATTTTAGTAGCCACGTTAGGTCAAGGGATAATTTCGGTGGTTTTGTTTCAGCGCGGCAGGTGGAAGGCGAATATAGAAGGCAAAAATAATAAAATGTAAAGCCGATGGCTTAATTATCACCCCCACCCTAACCCTCCCCCTCAAAAGGGGAGGGAAAAAAGTCCCTAATTCTAATTTTCCCCTCAAAGGAAGAAGTTTAGGGTGGGGGTGGCTCAATTATTAAAACGATAATTACAAAACATTTTACTAGTATTTAGTTAAGTACTCTTTTAATTCCCAAGGGTGTACTTGCGTCCGGTAATTATCCCATTCAATTTGTTTTGCTTCTATGAAGCGATTTAATACGTGAGGACCTAGGGCTTCTTGAATCACCTTATCATTTTTTAGTTCTTGCAAGGCCTCAAAAAGATTTAAAGGTAAGCTCCCAATGCCGGCCTCTTCCCGTTCTGAAGGGGCCATGGCGTAAATATTCCGGTCGCACGGCGGGGGCGGAAGGATTTGATTTTTAATTCCGTCCAAACCAGCCTTTAAACACACGGCTAAAGCAAGATACGGGTTGCAGGACGGATCGGGACTACGAAATTCAATGCGGGTAGATGACTCTCGTTTAGCCGGGATTCGAATTAAAGGGCTGCGGTTTCGAAAAGACCAGGCAATATAAACCGGGGCCTCGTAGCCTGAAATTAAGCGTTTATATGAGTTTACCGTAGGGTTGGTAATGGTGGTGATTGCCCGCGCGTGCCGCACGATTCCGCCAATAAAATAAAGACAGGTGTTGCTTAATTGCGCGTGGGCTTCCGGATCGTAAAAACAGTTCATACCATCTTTTATTAAAGATAAATTAAGGTGCATCCCGGAACCGGCAAGGCCGTATATTGGTTTAGGCATAAAGGTAGCGTGCAAACCATGTCTTTGCGCTATGGTCCGGACGACAAATCTAAAAGTAACAATTTTGTCGGCGGTGTCTAAGGCGTCGGCATATTTAAAATCAATTTCGTGCTGACCGGGGGCAACTTCATGGTGCGAGGCTTCAATTTCAAAGCCCATTTGTTCTAAAGTAAGCACCATATCCCGCCGGGCATTTTCTCCTAAATCAACCGGCGTAAGGTCAAAGTAACCGGCCTGGTCATGGGTATTGGTGGTCGGATTTCCTTCGTGGTCAAGATGAAAAAGGAAAAATTCCGCCTCAGGACCAACGTACATGGCCAGCCCTAATTCTTTTGCCTCGGCAATGGTGCGTTTTAAAACGCAGCGGGGATCACCAACAAAAGGGGTGCCATCGGCGTTGTAAACATCACAAATTAAGCGGGCTACTGCCCCTTCACGCGGGCGCCACGGAAAGGTAACAAAGGTGGCCGGGTCAGGCCGCAAATACATATCGGATTCTTCAATCCGCACAAATCCCTCAATGGAGGAACCATCAAACATTAATTCTCCGGCTAAAGCTTTATCCAACTGTTCAATGGTAATGGAAACATTTTTCAACACTCCCAGAATATCAGTAAATTGTAAACGAATAAATTTAACCCCTAATTCTCTGGCTAAGTTAAGTACGTCATCTACTGTCCGGACTACCACTATTTTAAATCCACCCCTTCTTTTTTATCCGGGCCAACCAACAAAAAAGCCTCAACCCCAGACTGCTTTTTTCCAGCCTGTTATGAAGGCCCCCTTGCCCCAAAAAAGATACAACTTTGTACCTTTATTTTAACCTGAGCATAAGTATAACATATTTTTTAAAAAAAGAAAGAGTTTTTTGATTAGGCAGGATTTTTTAACTTAAATAACGAATTGCTAAAGTAAGAAAGAAGGGGAAAAAGGTCAACATGGATAAAGGTCAAAGTAAAGGAAGCCGCGTTATAATTACCGTGCTCGGACCTGACCGGGTGGGGATTATCGCAGGGGTGGCGCAGGTGCTGACCGAAAACAATATAAATATTCTGGATATCAGTCAGACTATTTTACAGGAATTTTTGGCCATGGTTATGATTGCCGATATGGAGAAAAGCAAATTAGACTTAAACGCCTTAAAAAAACAACTTTTGGCTAAAGGTAAAGAAATTGGAGTCCGTATTGACGCCCAGCACGAAGATGCTTTCCGGTATATGCACCGCATTTAATATTTTATTAAAAGGGAGATAAATCTATGCTTACCTTAGCGGAAATAATGGAAACAATTAAAATGGTTCAGGAAGAAAACCTGGATATCCGGACCGTTACTATGGGCATTAATTTGCTGGATTGTGCCGATCATGATCCTGCTATAGCACAGCAAAAGATTTACCATAAGATTACTAGTCGGGCTAAAAATATAGTAACGGTAGGAAATGATTTGGCCCGGGAGTATGGTATCCCTATTGTAAATAAGCGGATTGCCGTAACTCCCATTTCTTTGGTTGCCGGATGCTCTCCCGAGGCTGATTACACGGATTTTGCTTTATGCTTGGATAAGGCCGCTGGCGCGGTAGGGGTTAATTTTATTGGTGGCTTTACGGCCCTAGTTCATAAAGGCTTTACCGCCAGCGATGAAAAGCTAATTTACTCAATTCCCGCCGCGCTAAAGCAGACGGAAAGAGTGTGTGCTTCAGTTAACGTAGCTACTACTAAAGCAGGCATAAATATGGATGCCGTATATATAATGGGTAAAATAATTAAACAAACTGCCCAGGCAACCGCGGCCCAAAATGGCCTTGGTTGCGCCAAGCTAGTGGTCTTTTGTAATATTCCTGAGGATAACCCTTTTATGGCCGGAGCTATTCATGGCGTCGGTGAACCGGAGTGCACTATTAACGTAGGAATATCAGGGCCGGGGGTGGTAAAAAGCGTAGTGGAAAAAAACAAAAGGTGCGACCTTGGTGTTTTGGCGGAGATAGTGAAAAAAACAGCTTTTAAGATTACCCGTATGGGAGAGCTTATTGGCCGTCTGGCGGCGGATCGTTTAGGGGTTCCTTTTGGGATAGTGGACATTTCTTTAGCTCCTACGCCGGCGGTAGGGGACAGCGTCGCGGAGATCCTTGAAGCGATGGGTTTAGAACGTTTCGGCACCCATGGTACTACCGCAGCACTGGCTCTCTTAACTGACGCCTTAAAGAAAGGTGGAGCTATGGCTTCCTCGTATGTGGGCGGGCTTTCAGGAACTTTTATTCCGGTTAGTGAAGATGCTTGCCTGGCCAAAGCAGCGGCCGAAGGAGCATTAAGTCTGGATAAATTAGAGGCTTTAACCGGTGTTTGCTCGGTAGGGCTGGATATGATTGCCGTGCCTGGCGATACCAGCCCGGAGACTATTGCCGCTATTATTGCCGATGAAATATCTATGGGGGTAATTAACCGCAAATCCACGGCCGTCCGGATCATTCCTGTACCGGGAAAAAAAGTTGGCGATTACGTAGAATTTGGTGGCTTGCTGGGCCGGGCACCCGTGATGTCAGTGCACCGGTTTTCCAGCCACGAGTTTATCTGCCGGGGAGGGCGTATTCCCGCCCCTTTGTGCAGCCTGGGTAATTAGACCATATGAAGGCCATTTTGGTACGTAGGGTAGGCTTCCAGCCTGCCCGAAGCCTAAAGAAGAGGTAAGTAATTATATAAACTATTATTTGCAATTGTACGGTCAAGAAAAATAGGGGCGTTTTAATTTAACGCCCCTACCATACCTTTGTTTAGTACTCCCGTGCTTTAAGCTGGTAACAATCTTTACAATAAACAGGTCTTATATTACTGGGACGAAAAGGAACTTGACATGCCTGCCCGCAGCGAGCACACACCGCATCGAACATTTCTCTGTTTTGACGGCTTTGCATCCCGCCGCCGCGGCCGTCACGATATTGTTTACGGGCTGCCCGGCAATCAGCGCACCGGGATGGCTCATTTTGGAAGCCCTTCGCGGCGTAAAATTCCTGTTCACTGGCTGAAAAAACAAAGTCCTTACCACATTCCCGACAGTTTAAAGTTTTGTCCTCGAACAAATTAATAACCTCCTTCTCTAAGTTTTTCGTCCTTCCTTAATTTGGCTTAAAGACGGAGGTTAAGGGATTTGTTCTTTTCCTACTTAAGCGTTCCGGGTCTAAAGCCACTTAGTTAAGACGATAATTTAATTATAACAGCAGATATTTACAAAAGCAAACAATTTTTAGCGGATAAAGTTTTACTTTTTTTATAAATTTTTGTATGGTAATATTTAGTATATTTATTTTTCTTTATTTTTTTCTTTAAGCTAATTATAATTTAATTCTAGTTGGCAAACAAGATAATAAAAGGGTAAAATATAGGTATAAACAATAAAGGGGGGGAACAAGGTCTTGCCTAAAGAATACAAGGCGGATTATCGGGTAAATCTACTTAAGGCAAATATTACAGGCATTGAAGTTACTTGTTGCGGTCATCACTTGGGGGAAATGCGCTTTCAAAATAACGAAGGCCTTATTTGTCCCGTTTGTGGTACTCATCATACGGTAGTTTTACAACATAATCATTTTCATATTCGCCAAAATCAACCAGTTAAAGGGGATGATAAAATTTAATCCGGCTATATTTCGGGAATATGATATTCGGGGTGTGGCGGACACGGATTTAGCCGACGAGGTAGTCTTCCAACTGGGTAAAGCGTTTGGTACCTACCTTAAGCAGTTTAATGACCGGCGCGTATTAGTCGGCCGGGATAATCGCCCCAGCTCCCCGCGTTTATTTGCTGCGTTAGCCAGGGGGTTAATTTCTACGGGCTGCGAGGTAACCGATATAGGTACGGTAATTACCCCCATTACTTATTATGCCCGCATCCTTTACGGTATTAGCGGTGCCGTAATGATTACCGGCAGCCATAACCCTTCTCCGGAAAATGGCTTTAAATTAGCCGCCGGTGGTCCAGGTACTCTTTACGGTGAAGAAATCCAGGATTTACGCCGTTTAATGGAGAACGGAAAATTTGTTTCCGGAAGCGGCAAATTAAAACAGGCTAACCCGGTACCGAATTACCTGAAGACGTTGGCCGAAAAAATCAAGTTAGGCCGCCGTAAACTTAAGGTAGTGGTAGATTGTGGCAATGGAACCGCCGGATATTTTGCCGGGGATTTTTTATTTTCCCTGGGCTGTGAGGTAACCCCGCTTTATTGCCAGCCTGACGGTAGTTTTCCCAACCATCACCCCGACCCGGTAAAAAGAGCTAATTTGGTGGATTTAATCAAAACAGTTCTCGCCACCGGGGCTGATTTAGGGATAGCTTTTGATGGTGACGCCGACCGTATAGGGGCAGTGGATGACCGCGGGCGCGTTATTTGGGGAGACCAGTTAATGGCTCTTTTCTGGCGCGAAATTTTGCCCAAAAATCCTGGGGCCATGGCTATTATTGAAGTTAAATGCTCCCAGGCGCTGGTTGATGAAGTGAAAAAATTAGGCGGCATCCCCGTTTTTTACCGTACCGGGCATTCTTTAATTAAAGCTAAAATGCGGGAATTAAACGCTGTTTTTGCCGGAGAAATGTCCGGGCACCTGTTTTTTGCCGATGAGTATTTTGGTTACGATGACGCTTTTTACGCCGCCGGTCGTCTGTTACGGATTCTTTCTCATGGCCACCAAAAATTATCTGAACTGGTTGATACCTTACCGCAATACTTTTCCACGGCCGAAACCAGGATACCGTGTAGTGATTCAGAAAAATTTACCGTGGTAAAAAAATTAACCGGTTTATTTAAACACCAGTATGAAGTTATTGACGTGGATGGGGTGAGAGTACAATTTCCTGACGGGTGGGGTTTAGTGCGGGCATCAAACACTCAGGCCGTACTGGTAGCGCGCTGTGAAGCCAAAACAAAGAAAGGGTTGACTCAGATTACAAAAGTTATGAAAGATGCTTTATTGAGTCAGCCCGAGGTAAGTAATTTTGACTGGGAATATTAATTAAAAAGTGAGTAAACCTGTAAGCCGAGTTCTGTCAAGGATGATCATCTATCTAGGACGACAGTTACCTGCCGCCTCAAGCGACCTTACCCGGGAATTAAAGCGGGCCACTTGTTATTCCCCTATTTGGTCTTGCTCCAGGTGGGGTTTACCTAGCCGGCCGGTCACCCGGCCGCTGGTACGCTCTTACCGCACCGTTGCACCCTTACCGTTTTGGTCGTCAGTTGTTAACTGATGACCAAAACGGCGGTCTTCATTTCTGTGGCACTTTCCTTAGGGTTGCCCCCACTGGGTGTTACCCAGCACCCTGCCCTGTGGAGCTCGGACTTTCCTCAAGTGTAATCTTTAAAAAATCACACCCGCGATCACCCAGTTTACTCACTCTTTATATATATTTTATAATAAAAATGATGGCTTTACAACAACTTATGATTAGGTGATGATTTATGTTTTTTGAACTAAGTTATTTTTAACGTAATCAACCACTAAGTTTACCTCAACCCTTAAGGAAAATACCTCGCCTACTCCCAAATTCTTAAGGTAAGTTATTTCTTCCGGGGGTATATCCGCGCCAACAATAACTAAAAAATCTTTCATTTTTTCTTCTTGTAAGATGTTCAGCGCTTCAACAATCAATGACTTGCTTTCCGGATTTAAAAGATTTAAGCCAATAACGTCAACATCTTCTTGGGTGGCTGTTTTATATATGGCTTGAGTGGTTTGGTTTCCTACATATACGACCTCCATACCCGCATCTCGCAACGCCATGGTTACTTTAGCACCTTTCCAATGTCCGTCAAAGCCTGGGTTGGCAATTAAAACCCTGATCTTTTTTTCCTCTTCATTCATTTTTCTCTTTCTCCCCCCGTACTTTAAATCATTAAATTTAGATACTTAAAAATAGCATTTTTATTCTATTCTGTCAAGTTTGCCATAGCAATGTGCTAGTAATTGGTTTAACTTGCTTATTATAGTTTCCAGGGCTCTTCTTTTTTCAAAATAGACCGGATTTTGACTGCCGGCCAGTTCATTAAGAATACGCCGGTAAATTTGAATTTGTTTTTCCAGGTAGGCCGGTAACAAAGGATCATTTTTTTCTACCAGGCGGGGGCCTATGGCTAATAACAGTTTGTCTTGAATAACCTCAATGCCTGGTTCCGCAGCCATAACCGGGTAAAAGTGACCTTTTTCTTTTACCAATAACTCATCAACCAGTCGCCAATTGTTTTGGGTCAGCCAGCAACGTAAATCACCGGCTCTAGTGGTGGGTTGCAAGATCAGCCTTTTTACCCGGCTTAACACGTTTGGCGCCCGGGATAACAATTGGCAAATAGTATTTCCCCCCATGCCGGCCATGACTACTATTTCCGCTTCACCGGGCATCAAAACAAGCAGACCATTTCCTTGACGCAATTCAATTTTTTCCTTTTCGTTAAATAAGGCAACTGTAAAGCAAGCTATTTGATAAGGCCCTAAATTATATTCCGTGGCAATTACCCGGGGGCTGCGCTTTGTTTTCACCAGGTAAAGGGGCAACTGGAGGTGGCCGGTACCAATATCCGCCACAATTTTACCAGGTGTTACATAGTTAACTATGGCGTTTAAGCGTTTAGTTAAACGCAAAGCATAACCTCCGTCTATTCAATATTTTAATTTATTTTCTTCTTTTAGGAATAATCCTGTTCTTCTTCCGTCAGGGCCTCCCCGCCATAATCTCGAGGTTCGAGGTTCGAAGTTCGAGGTTCGAATTGCCAGGCATCCTCAAAATCATCAGCCAAAGCTTGCCGGGATATTCTTTTGATCACCTCTTCTTCTATCGGGCGGCCGAAAGAAGGCGCTTTTTGTTCATTTTCTGTCTTGCAAGCGTAGCAAAGGGTTGTATAAGGAATTGCCTCCAGTCTTTTTAGAGAAATTTGTTGGCCGCAAATTTCACATTTGCCGTAACTACCATTTTCTATTTTGGCCAGGGCATCATCAATGGCTTTAATCTTTATTTTATTATCTTCCCGGAAGGCAAAATCTTTGCTTCGTTCAAAAACTTCCGAGCCAATATCCGCCGGGTTATTATCAGCCAAAGAAAGTTCACCGGTTGAATCGCGCAATGAGGCCGCTAAACCGGTTTTATTCAGCGAATCTATTCTTTTTAACAGGCGTATTTTTTCTTCTTCTAAACGTTGACGCATTTTCCGTAAGTCCACGGTAAAAATCCCCCTTATAACGGATAATATCTAAATTCCGGTTTCCTAGCGGGCCAGGTTGGTTTGCACAATAGTTACAATTTCAGCAATAAATTTGCCAATTACGGGTAAATTGAGAGCCACTATACGCTGCAGTACATAAATAATAACTGCGCCCAGGATGGCAAAGCCTACCGCAATGCCTAAGCCCCGGGCAACTCCAGCGATAAAATTAATATATAGAAGACGCCTGGGATTTTCCAGTAAATTGACGTACTCCGCCAGCTTCATTTTTTCCATATTTAAGGCTAACTCATTTATTTGGTGACGTAGCATTTTCAGCCAGTAATTTTCTTTTTCTTCCACTCTTATTCACCTTTTCCTTTAAGCTTAAAAAATAATTTGCCCCGAATACAATTATTTAAACGTGACTAGGTTAATCCTTAGCTTATATTAAAAAGGGCAATATAGTATTGCCCTTTTCTTAAAAAGCTAAAAACTTAAATTTATAACCAAAAAAAGTTACTTAAGCTAATTTTTCCTTTTGCTCTAGCCTTTTTAAATCAAACCAGAGTGGGCTGGCGTTGCAAATTGAGGAATAAGCCCCACTGATAACCCCGATTAACAGGGCCAGGACAAAGGTGTGAATGGTGCTGCCGCCCAAAAAATAAAGCGCTACCAGCACAAAAGTAACGGTAAGCACCGTGTTAATTGAACGGGTCAAGGTTTGCCACAGGCTAAAATTAATTGTATCTTCCAGGTCTTCGTCCTTTCTGCGTGTCTTTATATTTTCCCGGATGCGGTCAAAAATTACAATGGTATCGTTAATTGAGTAACCAACAATGGTTAAAATAGCCGCTACAAAAGTACTATCAATTTCAATTTGGAAAAGGGAAAAAATACCGGTAACTACCAGCATATCGTGTAAAATAGCAATAACCGCCGCTATTCCTTGTTTAAATTCAAAGCGGATAGTAATGTAAATGACCATTAAAATAGCCGCGCCAATAAGCGCCAGCAAAGCATTGCGGGTAAGTTCCCGGCCAATTATTGGTCCTACGTATTCGTTGCGCAAAACGGTCATTTGGCTTAATTTACCTAAAGCTTTTTGCAATTTTGTACTTTCTTCCTGATTTAAAGTTTTGGTGCGGATTAAATAGGTTACTTTTCCACCTTCCTGACTACTTTTTTGAATTCCCCGGTTGGTTTCGATTCCAATGCCGGCTATAACCTGCCGTACTTTTTCTACGGCTACCGGGCGCTCAAAACGAACCTCTAAAATATTGCCTCCCGTAAAGTCAATCCCTAAATTTAGACCATTTGTAAAAAGAGAAATAAGTCCCGGGATAATAATTACCAGCGAAATAAGATACCATATTTTACGTAGCTTTATGAAGTGCAAAGTAATTCTGTCCCCCTTTTATGTTCCGTAATACTTAAGGTTTTTAAAGAGACCGCTGCCGACCACCAGATGCAAAAGCCACCGGGTCATGGTCACGGCTGTAAATAAACTAACCAAAATACCAATGCCTAAAGTAAGGGCAAAACCCCGGATAGACCCGGTGCCAAAAAAGTAAAGCACAACGGCCGCAATTAGTGTGGTTACCTGGGCATCAAAAACAGCCGCAAAGCCCCGTTTAAAGCCGGCGTCAATTGCTGCCCGCAGGCTTTTTCCGGTGCGCAATTCTTCCTTAAAGCGCTCAAAAATAATAATATTTGTGTCTACCGCCATGCCCAAAGAAAGCAAAAAGGCGGCGATACCGGGTAAGGTCATGGTTGCTTTTAGTCCCCAAAAAACCAGCGTAACAATAATGGCGTAAATAATTAAGGCAAAAACAGCTACCGTTCCGGGAAGGCGGTAATACATAAGCATAAAAAATAATATAGCAATTATACCCATTAAACCGGCTTGTTGGGACTTGTTTAGAGAATCAGCTCCCAGGGAAGGGCCTACGGTACGCATTTCTTCAATCCCTACCTTTACCGGTAAAGCACCGGAACGAAGTAAAATGGCAATATTATGGGCCTCTTCTAAAGTTTCATAACCTGATATTTCAGCCCGCCCGCTAGGAATGGCTTCTTTAACCACCGGGTTTTGCAGCAAGCGTTCGTCCAGGTATATGCCAATTGTTTTGTTTACGTTAGCGGCCGTTACTTCCGCAAATTTACGCGCCCCCATCGGCGTGAAAGTCAAATCAACCTTTACCTGATTGGAAGCCGGGTCTTTTGTCTCCCGGGCGTCTTTTAAATCAGCTCCCGTTATTACCGTTTTGCCGTCTTCGGTTTTAAACTCCAGATTGGCTACTTTTACGATATTCCGGACGGCTTCTTCCGGGTTTTTAATGCCGGCCAGTTCCACGATCAAACGGCGGCTGCCCTGTTGCTGAATTACCGGCTCGGATACCCCAAACTGGTCCACCCGGCGTTCAATAACCGCCCTTAGTTGCTTCATTTTTTCCGGCGTTATTTCTTCCGGCGGGCCTTTAGCCTCAATTACCACGTGAACACCGCCCCGTAAATCCAGCCCCAGGTTAATATTTTTAATTAAGGGCAAATATTTATTAAGA
Organism: Peptococcaceae bacterium SCADC1_2_3; assembly: GCA_000681355.2. Lineage (GTDB taxonomy): Bacteria > Bacillota > Desulfotomaculia > Desulfotomaculales > Nap2-2B > SCADC1-2-3. The sequence goes on along the minus strand of JJNX02000011.1, from coordinate 21,728 downwards.
AATTCGTTTGATTTAAATAAGGGGGCAAAAGAGATAAGCAGGGCTAAAATTATAACCGCGAATAGGCCGGCTATTTGAAGTATTTTATTTTTTTGCAAACTATTTCCCTCTTTCTTTTTACTTTCGAATTTGCGCCACGGCATTTTTTAAAATTTCAATTTGCGTATTTTCAGCCACCCGAATTACGACCGTATCTTCTTTAAGTTTAACCACCGTGCCCAAAATTCCCCCAATGGTTACGATAGAATCGTTTACATTTAACTGGTGAAGCATTTCCTGGTGCTTTTTTTGACGCTGCTGTTGGGGGCGAATAAAAAGAAAATATAATAGGGCAAATAAAACTACCAGGTATAAGATTACCGTAATTTGCTGGTTCATAGTTAACTAAAAACCCCTTTCTTTTATATGTTTATTTAATTCGTGCTTTGTGTTCAATTCCCTTTATTTAAAAACTAAAAATTTTTTGATCTAAAAATTAAATTAATCCTTAAAGTATTGTAAAAATTCGTGTTTAAACGCCCTAAAACAGTTATTTTCAATGGCCTCACGAATATTTTTCATTAAATTAAAAATAAAAAACAAATTATGGATGGTAGTTAAGCGGATTCCCAAGACTTCTTTGGCGTTTAGCAAATGTCTTACATAGGCGCGGGTAAAATTCCGGCAGGTATAACAATTACACGTAGGGTCCAAGGGGGAAAAGTCCTGGGCCCAGGCCGCGTTGCGCACCACCAGCTTGCCCTGGGAAGTGTATACGGTGCCGTTACGAGCTAAGCGGGTGGGCAGGACACAGTCAAACATATCTATTCCCCGGGCTACCCCTTCCAATAGACAGTCAGGAGAACCAACCCCCATTAAATAACGGGGCTTATGGACCGGCAGTAAAGGAACGGTATAGTCTAACACCTCATACATTATTTCCTTTGGTTCGCCTACACTCAAACCACCAATACCGTAGCCGGGAAAATCCAATTCTATTAATTCCCGGGTGCTTTGCCGGCGCAGGTCCTGGTAAGTACCGCCTTGAATGATGCCAAATATTGCTTGTTCCTTTTCCGCCAGAGCCGCCTTAAGCGCCGATTGATAACGGTAAGCCCAGGAAGTAGTGCGGCGTAAAGCCAGCCTGGTTTGGGTGTAGGTGGCGGGGTAGGGAATACATTCGTCCAGGGTCATGGCAATATCTGCCCCCAGCGCCATTTGTACCGCCATTACTTTTTCGGGGGTAAAAAAATGCTCGCTTCCGTCAATATGGGAACGAAACCAAATCCCTTCTTCCTCCACCCGGCGTAAAGGGGCCAGGCTAAATACCTGGTATCCTCCGCTATCGGTGAGAATTGGGCCTTCCCAATTCATGAATTTATGCAACCCGCCTGCTTTTTGAATTAACTCGTGGCCTGGACGCAGGTATAAATGGTAGGTATTGCTTAGGACTATTTGCGCTCCTAAAGACTTTACTTCATCGGGGGTAAGTGTTTTTACGGTAGCCTGGGTACCCACGGGCATAAAAACAGGTGTTTGAATAATACCGCGCTCAGTTTGCAAAATGCCGGTACGGGCCCGGGTTTGGGTATCTTTGTATGTTATCTTAAAGGCAAAAGGAATAAAACACACCTCCGTTAAGAAGACCGTTTCCTAATTTTCTGGTCTTTATGGTCTGTTTTTGGTTTTTGTCCCAGCGCTACAAAGAAGAGTAAAGCTCCGCAAACAATGGCCACATCAGCCAGATTAAAAACCGGCCAAAAGCGAAAGTCCAGGAAGTCTATTACCTGACCTATACGTAAACGGTCTATTATATTTCCCAAAGCACCGCCTAACAGTAATCCTAATCCAACCTTAATCATAGGATGGCTTTGGGTAAGTAAAATATGAACGGCTGCGGCGGCAATAATTACCATAACTACCATGACGGCTAAAAGCGTACCTTGGTTAGGAAATAAACCAAAGGCAATTCCGGGGTTATGAACATACGTAAGGTAAAAGAAAGGAGGCCATACCGGAATAGTTGCTCCTTCCGTTAAAAATTTTTGCACTATCATTTTCGAAAACTGGTCAAGCAAGAGGGTTATTAAGGTAAAAAGAAAAAAAGGAATAACCGAAACACCACCGTTTTTATTCAATCAGTAAGAAGAACAATCACGGGTACTTTTGGCCACCTGGCAATCCAGTTTGCCATGAAATAACTTAACTTCAACCCTATCTCCCTCTTTAACCGCCGCGGCATCACGCAGCACCTCAGGGGGGTGCTTACGGAGGCATATACTATAACCTCTGGCCAGGGTAGCCAGAGGGCTCAGGGTCTTCAGCCGTCCAGTTTGAACGGCTAAGTGTCTTTCTTTCTCCTCGCCCTGTCTTCTAACAGCGTTTTTTAAGCGCTGCAAGGTAAAATCTATTATTTGCTCCCGCCTGCCGCAAATTTCCTGGACCGGTCTACGGAAAACCGGCCGTTGTAAATAACTATTCAACTGCTGCCGGTGTTGGTTTAAGTATTGCTCCATAATTTGCCCCAGACGTTTTTGCAGCCTGGCAACCCGCTCGTAAATATCCTTTTTTACCGGCACTACCAGTTCGGCGGCTGCCGATGGCGAGGGAGCCCGCAAATCAGCCGTAAAATCAGAAATGGTAAAATCTGTTTCGTGACCCACCGCCGAGATAACCGGTACTTGAGCTTGAAAAATACTGTAGGCTACCTCTGGAGTATTAAAAGCCCACAACTCTTCTATTGAGCCTCCGCCGCGACCCACGATTATTACGTCAACATTACCCAACTGGTTAAGATTAAAAATACCCCGGGCTATTTCCCCGGGTGCGGTTTCTCCTTGAACAGCTACCGGTACAAAAATAATTTCTACCCCTGGCCAACGGCGGTTAATAATCCCGATCATATCCTGAATCACCGCCCCCGTAGGGGAAGTAACGAGGCCAACCCGACGCGGAAATAAAGGAAGCTTCTTTTTATGCCGGGCGTCAAATAATCCTTCCTGGCGTAATTTCTCTTTTAAACGATTAAAGGCCAAGTATAAAGCTCCTGTCCCGTCGGGTTCCATTTCTTCAGCGTACAGTTGGTAAATACCGTTTCGCTCAAATATAGTGACGTAACCACGTACCCGCACCGCCAGACCGTCTTCTGGCTGAAAATTAAGTTTACGGGCGCGCGAATGAAACATTACCGTCCGGAGACAACTATCCTGGTCTTTTAAAGTAAAATAAAGGTGGCCGCTAACGGCCCGCTTATAATTGGAAATTTCTCCCCTGACCCAAACGTTACCCAATAACGGGTCACGCTCAAAAATTTCCTTTAAATATCCGGACAACTCACTAACCGAATAAACAGGTATGTTTCCCTTCATCCTTCCTAAGGATTTATTTTGTTTTTTAAAGGGTGGTAAAACGCTATGTTTTGTACTATTTTACCTAAAATACCATTAACAAACCGGCCGGATTCCTGACTACCGTAAGTTTTTGCCAGTTCTACGGCTTCATTTACGGATACCCCGGGGGGAATGTCTTCCCGAAAAAATATTTCAAATAAAGCCAAACGCATAATATTTAAGTCTACCTTTCCCAACCGGTTAAGCTGCCAATCCTGGCTTAAAAGGGCAATTACCTGGTCAATATCTGCTAAATATTGCCACGTTCCGTTAACCAAAGCGCATATAAATTCTTTTTCTTCTTCGCGCGGTTCAACTTTTAATTCCTGAATAGTATGGAAGACGGCTTTTGCCGGTGTGAGCTGCCCCACGTCCATTTGAAATAACACCAAAAAAGCCAGTTCCCTGGCCTGTTTTCTACTCATGCTTAGTCTCCTAAAAATTCCTATGGCTATTTTTCCCGGGAAAAAAGCCGGGTAAAAATATCTTTAAAATTAGCCCGATTATCCAGGCGCTTACCAAGGTAGTAACCGGCAAGAACACACAGCACAATAAAAATAGCCTTAAAAATACCGTAAAAAATGGCCAATAAGCCAAAAATCAACCCGAGCAGTATCCCCATTATCTTCCCCCGGTGTTTATCCCATATTTCAACCCATAAATTTAAGTCCATGGTTTATCCCTCGTTTTTAGTCGTTTTTAATCTTATTCTACCCGCAATTTTTTGACCGCAATACTGTTAATTAAAATAGACACTTCCTGAACGGTAATACCGGTTACTTCCAATACCTTTTCTTTTACCTTTTCCTGAATAACCCTTGATATTTCTGGAATCTGTATGTCCGGGGTAACGGTAGCCCGCATTTTAATCCCGATTCCCTGAGGCACGGTGGTTACCTGAGCTTTAATTTCTCTTATACCACTGTTTTGAGCCACTGTTTTTTCCACCAGGCTTTCAATGACCGGTATGGCTACCCGTACTTTTCCCAAGGCCCCCTCCTGGACGACAATCTGTTTTTTGCGCTCTGGCTTAACACTAACCCAAAAAAGCCGGATACCAATTAAAATAAAAAGCCCCAGAAAAATAAACACCACTCTGGAATCCAGGAGCAAATTATTTTCCCAGAGGAAAAGATAAGGGGCGCTTATCCATCCTGCTTCCCAAAGAGCAGTAATAACTAAAATGATGGTAAGGCAAAAAGAATAAATAAACAACAAAACACGGTCAAGGGGTCGCATTAAATTTCCTCCTCAAAGCCTATTTCAGGCGGGGCTCTTATTCCTTTTCTTTTTCTTTGCCTTCCTGACCAAAAGAAACTCCCTGAACATTAACGTTAACTTCAACTACATTTAAGCCGGTCATTTTTTCTACCGCCTGTTTAACCTTTTCCTGGACTTGCGCGGCCACCTCCGGAATACGAGCCCCGTAATTAATAATCATGGATAAATCTATCGCGGTTTCTTTTTCTCCTACTTCTACTTTTACCCCTTTAGATAAATTTTTCCGGCCTAATATTTCCGTAATCCCGCCTACCACACCACCGCTCATTCCGACTACCCCATCTACTTCTGTGGCGGCCAGACCGGCAATAATTTTTACCACCTCATCAGCTATCTTAATTGAGCCTAATTTTGTTTGTTCCTGTTTTACCACGTCTTTTTCCTCCATGCTTAATTGCCTCCTTTTTTTTATAAAAATTTAAAATACTGAGCATTTTAAACCTTGCCCTCATTTTACTAAAATTAGTTACAAAACACAACAAAAACACGGAAAAATATTATGGTATCGTATAGGTATGATATAATTGAAGATAAAACGCCTTAAGCCGGCCAACATTCAATTCCAAGCAAGGAGGTGTCCGGCTATATTTCTTGTTAATTGCTATGCCGTGAATTCAACCAATGCCGGCCTGCGCCTGGATGTATTTTTAGCCCGGGAAAACCCAAATTTAAGCCGTACGTATCTGCAGCAATTAATCGCGGCAAAAATGGTTACGGTAAATGAAGTTAAAGTCAAGGCCAATTACCGGGTAAAAACAGGGGATAAAATAGTTTTACGTGTCCCTCCTCCCCGGGAACTGCAACTTACGTCCGAAAATATTCCTTTGGATATTTACTTTGAAGATGAAGATATTATTGTCCTTAATAAACCGCGGGGGATGGTAGTCCACCCTGCGCCGGGAAATTACACCGGAACGCTGGTTAACGCCCTCCTTTATCATTGTAAGGATTTGTCTGGTATAACCGGTACCCTGCGACCAGGAATCGTTCACCGGTTAGATAAAGATACTTCCGGTCTTTTAGTAGTAACCAAAAATGATAATGCCCACCAGTCTTTAGCCCGGCAGTTGAAGGAACGAAAGGTTAACCGTTATTATCTGGCCTTAGTCTACGGCAATTGCGTTAAAGATAAAGACACCATAAATTTGCCTTTGGGTCGGGATCCCCGTCACCGAAAGCGTATGGCGGTGGTAATGTCTAACGGTAGGCCTGCCGTTACCCATTACGAAGTTATAAGTCGCTTTGGCGGTTATACCTTTTTAAGCTTGCACCTGGAAACAGGCCGAACCCACCAAATCCGGGTTCACCTAGCCTACATCAGCCATCCGGTGGTTGGGGATCCTAAATACGGTCCCCGTCGCCCGGATTTTAACTTAAAGGGCCAATTCCTTCATGCCGCTACCCTGGGATTTTGCCACCCCCGCACCAAAACCTACCTTGAATTTTCGGCCCCTTTGCCTGACGAGCTAAGAAATATTTTAGACCGGTTTTAAACACTTTTGATTCCTAAAGCAAAGCATATAGCATAGTCGGCTTCAGCCATTTTTTCAACCGGAAGAGTGGTGATCAACTCTCCTAATTTTGCTTTTGAAACTGTCTGAATATAATCGAAGTTCACGGCGCAGGTAGTAGACATCCCGTCTTCCGGGCCAATTACAATTTCCGAAGGTATATTTCTGATGTTCGATGTTATAGGAGCAACGGTAATTTCGTTAAGAAAAGAAATAGCTGAATTTCGAGTCAAAATTAAAATGGGCCGTTTTTTGTCCGGGGGCTTAAAAGCATACCATCTTACCTCCCCCCGATTCATCCGTTTCCCCACTCCTGTTCAGGTTCCCAAATGTCAAATTCGCCTGGTTCAACAGGTTTTTTAAGATAACCTTCCCGATGTTTATGCTCTAGTAGTAAAACTTTCTGTTTTTTCAGAGTAAGCCGGAGAGCATCCCGGATAAACGCTGATCTCGTGATGCCAAGTTGCTGGACAGTCTGATCAACTTCTTTTAACAGACCTTCATCAATTGTAATTTGAATGGCCCGCATTTAAAAACCCTACCCCTCTCTGTAATATGGAATTTAATCAATATTCTAATATACATCAAGATAATTATCAAGCCTACCTTGTTGAAGCTTTAGAAAGAATCCAGCAAGCTGTGGCCGAAGCGGGTATCCCTTATGAAGCAGTGGCCGAAGCTATCCGGGAAGATCGTTCCTGATGAGGTTATAACTCGCCCCAATATTTTTATCATTACATCCTTGTAATTTTTGATCCCGGACAGTTTTCACGTCATGTCCGGCTTCTTGAAAAAGCCCTTGGGTTCTTGCCCCAAAATTTTCATCAAGCTTAAATTTCAACCTATTGCCTCCACCGGGATTTCTACGTAACGTTCCCTGGTCATTTCCGCCCCGTAAGCTAATGCGGCCCGGATATCTTCAACTTCCAAATGGGGGTATTCAGTCAAAATTTCTTCTATATCATTCCACTTGCTAAAAAATCCAGGATAAGCGACACCCATATTCTCGTTCTCCGGATACAAGGCTTACCAAAACAAACATTTGAATCAATAGAAATCCTCTTTATCAATGGGTTCATAAGACCTCACCTTTCCTTTGAGTCATTAAGTCTTTTTCAAATTCAAGCGTATAAGATAAAATTGTTTTTAAATCTATCTTTTTAGAGGCATTTAGGATTTCTATACCTACTATCCTATCTTCAGAAGTTGTATCTAAATTGACGCCTTCAGAAATTTCTATAACCCCTTCTGGTGTCTCATCCTCAAACTTTAAATATAAGGCATCTATTTCATTACAGCAGTCAGCTTTCAGCTATCAGCTTTTTGCCTGGGAATTGCTTTGGTATTATGGTTTCATTTGCAATCAAAGTTAAATGTGGAATTCCCCTCCCCTTCGTGATAAAATACAATCAAAACAAATTCCAGGCAGGCGATGCAATGAATACCGCCATAAAAATGGATGAACTGATTAAAAGGCTGTTTCATTTATCGAAAAAACCTTTGCTCAACCTTTTGAATGCCTTGTATAACGATAACATCAAGGAAACAACCGGGGTAGAGTACGGCGGCGCCGAGTTTGTCCACGACAACCTGGTTAAAAGTATGTAAATTTAGTATGGTATCCCCCGAATTACCTTATTAGAGGTGAATATGATGAATATAGAAAAAATAAAGGAAATAGCTGTTCCAATATTGCGTCAGTATGGTATAGAGAAGGCTGCCCTTTTTGGCTCCTATGCAAGAGGAGATCAAAAAGATGACAGTGATATAGATATACTAATCGAATATGCGCCCGGTGTTAGAAAGTCCCTTCTTATTCGCGCAAGGATTATAAATGAGTTAAAAAATGCTTTACAAAAAGATGTTGACGTTGTTACAGAGAATTCTTTGTCACAGTTTTTTAAAGAAGATGTTTTGCGCGAAAAAAAGGTATTGATATGAAAGAAAAAGGTGATAAGTATAGGTTAATTCATATTCTGGATTATGCGCGTGAAATATCTGAATGGCTATCAGATTCAACCAAGGAAAGCTTTTTTGCCAATAAACAGTTACAATCTGCTGTCATAAGAAACCTTGAGGTTATTGGCGAGGCAGTAAAAAACGTATCGGATTCGCTTAGAGAAAAATATACAGAAGTACTCTGGAAAGATATTGCAGGTATGAGAGATATGTTGATCCATGAATATTTCGACGTTGATCTTGAGGAAGTATGGGAAACAAGCACTGAGGATATCCCTGTCTTAACCGAACAAATTGCAATTATTGTGTCAGGAATAGGGCTGTCTGATCAGAATAACAACGGGTAACTGCCTGACTTATGCAACAAATAATAACGAAAATATCCGGCGCAATGCCGGTTTTCATATCTCCAAAAAGCTCTCCGATTTTCGCATATGGCCCGCGGTCCCGGATAAATACTACCCGTACTGCCGGCAGCTCCTTTGGAAGCAGTATTTTAAAGGCAAGAAGCCCCGGGGTGGAGATGAAATTCAAATATCTGAGTAAGAAAAATTTTAAAGATTAAGTAAGAAAAAGAAAAACAGATTATAGATTGACGCAAGTAGTTTTATACTGTAAGCTAAAAAAAACCTTCTCATAACTAATATTATAATACTAGTATATAGATAAAATAAAGAGAAACGCAATCCATGACCCTAATAAGATAAGCAAGCAATACGTTAATCTATAAATTTTTGTTTAAAATCTTATAACCCTTGAAAACGAAAAAATGCCCCCGCTTCTTGAACAGATAAAATCTAGAATTGTGCTCATTCCTCATCAAAAATAAGCTCCTTTTTTTGAAAGATATAATTTGCTACGAAACCGATAGCGAGCGTAAAAACAACAATTTGAAAAACCACGATCAGCCAACCATCTAGAGAGCTATTGCCAATTATTTCTATTGCCCGACTTTCCCAAGGAAGCAAAATTTTTAAAGTGCTTATAATAGATCTTACTAAAGGATGATTAAGGGGGTTTGGGTCGACTACGCCGGTAAAAACAATTAGAAAAATGGCCGCTCCTGTACCCCACCTGCCAAATAAAAGCTTGGAAAAGAAAACGCAGATGGCTATGTTTAGAGCAATCAAAGCACCGAACAAAATGAGGCGGCTGAATAAGCTAATATCAAATATCTCAGGCGTTTTAAACGCTGCAACTAAAAACGCTATCATCAGCAAAGCAGCTACTATGAGAAAGGAAGCAAAAGCCACGGCAAACAGGTAAACGCTACGGCCAATGCCGGTCGCCAAGATGTAGCGGCACTTGACTGTGGCAGTGCTCCCACTTAAACGAAGCGAGACGATGGGAATTAGAAATAGCGAGAAAAGGCCAATCGCCATTAAATTTTCGGTCGGTTGATCTTTCTGCAAGACTCCCATGTTGAGAAAAATCACCAAAAGAATCAGCTCCAATGCTACTTTCCATGATCTGACATAATCCCTAATTAGCAGACTGGTTAAAGCGATCATACCTCACTCATCCTTTACTAAACTTAGAAATAGATCCTCAAGGGAGCCTTTGCTGCGGGCCAAGGATTCGATCTCAAGCTTCTGATCTGCGCAGTAGCGCAAGAGATGATAAATGTTGTCCCCCCGCTGATCAATCTCTATCTCCTTTTTATTTAATAGCTTTACACCTAAACTTGCGAAATCCTGTATGTGCAAGTCCGTTAAGGGTTTAGAAAACTTAATAGTAGTTGTTTCATTTAAGTAACTGTTCGGTTTGTCAAAAAACTTAGTTATTCCTTTGTCCAGAACTAAAACTTGGTCGCAAATTTTTTCTAAGTGAAATAAAAGATGTGAACTAATAAGCATAGTACGACCGGGACGGCGCAATTTTAAGATAAAATCGATTATTTCACTTTGACCAAATGGATCAAGGCTTGACAAGGGCTCGTCCATAACCACAAGATCTGGGTCGCTAAGCATCCCTTGAGCAATATTAAATCGTTGCAGCATGCCTTTTGATAACTGGCAGAGCTTTCGATGCGCAAAGCTATTAAGTTCAAATTTTTCAATAACCTCAAGACATCTTTGCCGCTGCTTTTTATGCTCGATCTTTCGCATCTTTGCCAGAGCCATAAGCAACAAGAAAACCGTCTCTTTTTGATGAAAGTGAGGAAAATCCGGCACGTAACCAATTTGTCGATTGGCTTTTCCGGGCTTTTTGTTAAAAACCAAAACATTACCTGTTGTTTGGGGAATAAATCCCATCAAGATATTGATTAAAGTGGTTTTGCCAGCACCGTTCCGTCCAATGAGACCGATGATTTGACTGCTCTCTATTTTGAAAGTCACATTTTTCAATGCGACAACGCCATTGTTTTTGTAACTCTTAGTGACTTTTTCGAATGAAACAATGTCCATTGAGTTTAAAGCACCGCCTCGCACTGTTCAGGAATACGCATACTCAATAATCTCTACCCACATTTTAAATAGCCTTATACCCACAGCGCCGTAAATTCAAGCTTATTTACATCTACTAACCCCCTATCGGTAATCCTTAATTCCGGAATTACCGGCAGGGCAAGAAAGGACATGGTCATAAAAGATGAAGGCAGGGTGCACCCAATTTCCCGGGCGGCATTACTCAGTTTTTGATACTGCCTGGCCACGGTAGATGCGTCCTGGTCCGACATTAAACCGGCAACCGGCAAAGCTAAAGAGGCCAGCACCTTTCCCCCGGCTGTTACCGCTAGCCCCCCGCCCGTAGCGGCTACTGTTTGGGCCGCCAGTTCCATATCCTCTTCATTTGCACCCACTAGAATAAGGTTGTGGCTGTCATGGGCTACCGTTGAAGCCATGGCCCCTTTTATTACCCCAAACCCTTTAACTAAACCCAGCGCTACGTTGCCGTTTTTGCCGTGGCGTTCCACTACGGCCACCTCTAAAATACCTTCTGAGAGGCTGATTTTACCGGCCGGAACAAGTACACCTTTGGTAAGAATTTGGTTTGGAAACACCTCAATAACCCGGGCCAAAGTACTTGAAGGCGGCTTTTTTAAGGTTAGTCTTCCTTTTAAGTCCGGAAGATGTACGGTATTTAACATCTTTTTATCTATCACTTCAGATAAACTACCAAGGATTTTTCCCTCGCGGGCCACCAGCTTACCCGCCTTATAAACCATTTCTACCTTAAATTCAGTTAAATTATTTACCACCACCAGGTCGGCCTTGTAGCCAGGGGCAATGCCTCCCAAGCCTGGCAAGTGATAATGCCGGGCAGGATTAAGGGTGGCCATTTGCACTGCCGTTACGAACTCAAGGCCGGCAGCCACCGCCCGGCGTAAAATATTATCTATCTCCCCCCCGGTAATTAAATCTACCGGATGGAGGTCATCGCAGCCAAAAAAAAGATTAGGGCAGGTTTTTTCATTCACCAGGGGCAGCAAGTCAAGCAGGTTTTTGGCGGCCGAACCTTCGCGGATAATTATTTTCATTCCCAGGCGAAGTTTTTCCAAGGCTTCTTCTAAGGCAGTGCACTCATGGTCGGTTAGGATGCCCGCGCTTAAGTAAGCGTTTAAATTTTTCCCGCTTAAAGCCGGCGCATGGCCGTCAATCAAACGCTTGTTTTCACGAGCTATTTTAATTTTGGCTAAAACGTCTGGTTCTTTAAGGTAAACGCCGGGGAAATTCATTACCTCCGCCAGACCCGGGGACGACGGACAGATTTTAAAGCCTTCCTGAATTTCTGCGGGGCCAATAAATGTCCCTGCTGCTTCCAGTTGGGTAGCCGGGACGCAAGAAGGGAGCATATAAAATATATCCAGCGGTAGCTCCTGAGCAGCTTTCACCATATAACGCAAGCCGTCAAGGCCAGCCACATTAACAATCTCGTGCGGGTCGGCAATAACGGTGGTGGTGCCGTGAATAACGGCCGCGGCAGCAAAGCCGGCCGGGGTAAGCAAAGAGCTTTCAATATGGAGGTGGGCGTCAATTAAACCAGGAATTAAATATTTACCAGTAAGGTTTACTACCTCCTGTCCCCAGGAGTAATCTCCCACTCCGGCAATAACACTGTCCTTTACGGCAACGTTGGCGGTTAAAATTTCCCCGGTAAAAACATTAACCAGTAAAGCATCTTTTAATAAAATATCAGCCGGGGCATTTCCCCTGGCTACATCGATTATTTTTTCCGTAAGTTCCGTAGATTCCATGAGTTACTTTCCAACTTATTTTAAGATAACAATTTCCCTTTTAATTTCTTGGCCTAACTCAAGAACACCGTATGAATTAAAAGGAGCAAACCTTTTATCGGTCGGGCTTCCCGGATTAAAAAAAAGAATACCTTCTTTGACCTCATTTATAGGGCTATGGGAGTGACCAAAAAGGATAATTTCAACCCCCTCAAACTCATATTTTACTACGTCAATCAAATTTTGAGGGGAACCAAAGCCATGGGTTACCCCTATCCGGTAACCCGCGACCTCAAACGTAGCCTTGGCGGGAAGAATACTCACCAGTTCTGGTGCATCCATATTTCCGTGTACAGCAATTAATTTACCCTTTTTGTTTAAATTTTTTAATCGCTCATAAACAGAGGGAACTATAAAGTCACCACAATGAACCGTAAGATCAGCTTCTTGAAGGGCCTTTTCTACTTCCCGGGGAAGCCACTTTTCTTCCCGTTTAATATGGGTATCTGAAATAACTACAATCTTCATGTTTTTAAAACCTCTTTTGTGGTGGCATGGTTTTTCGCTCGCTTCAATGCATCTCATTGACAGCACTTAGACTTGCTTCAAACCGGGTTAGCGGCGCCTAAGCTTTTGCCACCACCGTCCCAGCAGCCCACTGCTGTTAAGTTCCAGATAGCTTCTTTCTTCTTTGCCGGGGACCAGGAGAAGGCCAAAGGGCTGTCCTTCCCGGGGCGGTTGGCATATTTCCCGACGGTAATTTTGCGTCTCTCCCTGGAGGTACTCAACCTCTATTGGTTCTTGTTTTTCTTTTAACTTTAAGCTATTTTCTAAACTGACCCGGTCAAAGACCGGTAAACCATTTACTCTTAAAACTAAATCATAGGAACGAATTCCCGCCTGCCAGGCCGGGGTATTTTTTAGGGTGTCCAGTACCCGAACCCCATCGGGAGAAGAAATATAAATAGGTGAAGCTTGAAATTCAATTTTTTTGCCCATAAAAATAATTAATTCGTGACCTAAAGGAGAAAATAAGGCGGCCAGCAAAGCTAATTCTTTAAAGTTTTGGGCCAGGGTGGCGAATAGCAATAAAACAAGACTGTAAACCCCTAAAAAGTAAGCGGATAACCGGCTCTTTTTTACCGGAGGACGCGCCAGGGCTAAATCACCGTAACCCAGGGCCGCAATTACTGGAATAAGTGTGTATACTGCGTTTTTCAGATCTCCTTCTATTTCTGGTTTAATTAAAGGCCACCAATCCGGCATGTTTATTCCTTCGGGGAGAAAGGTTTGTCCAACTACCATCAGGGCAACAATGGGAATAGGCCAAAACCTCTGTAAAGTAAAGCCTCCCACCAGTTGGCCATTTGCCGCTTTAAAATAGGCCGGCACAGCTCCTAAATGACCGCTAAAAAAAATAAGCAGACTTTCCACTAAATGAAGAATAGCTACCAAAGCCAATAACTGGGAAATATTTACCTGGGGGAAGTTAAATATCAGGTTACTTAAGGCTATAATACCTCCCGCGTAAGCAAAGCATAAAAACCGCGGGTTAATAAGCATTAAAAGGATAGCCACCGGCCAAAGGTAAATCAAGCCCGTGCCTGATAAAGTTAGTCCTACTACCACCATAATGACACTGCCTATTAAGCCTCCCAAAATGCCGTATACCACAGCAGTAAAAACATCCCCCCATCCTTGCTTTAACCGGATGCCGTAAATGGCCTCTTTTGCCGCGGCCATCCGGCGATACTGCAAGGCAACCAAAAATACCACCAGCCAAAAAATAGGGTTAAAAAATACTCGGCCTATGTTTGCTATGATTAAGGGTAAAACCTGATCAAAAGGAAACAATTCTTCACCTTCCCGGTTTAAACGTTAAATTAAGCGGCAAGTTTTTGCTGCAGGATTTCAAGGGCCTTTTCTTTTTGGAGGTCTTTTTCAGCTTCAAGTTTTTGTTTAACTATAATATCAGGGGAGATGCCCCGCCGGTGAATATTATGCTTTGCCGGTGTAAGGTAACGGGCAGTGGTTAGCTTTAGTCCCGCTCCGTTGCCCAGGTCAAATACGGTTTGAACAACTCCTTTGCCAAAAGTCTTTTCCCCAATTAAAATACCCACTTTTCGGTCTTTAATTGCGCCGGCTAAAATTTCCGCGGCACTGGCACTGGCTTCGTTAACCAAAACCACCAACGGTAAAGTAAGGTTGCTGCCGTTAACAGAATAAGTATCTTTTTTTCCCGAACGGTAGTCAACGTATACTACCGGGCCTTTAGGAATGAATTTTTCGGCTACTTCAACGGCGGCACGCAACTCTCCGCCCGGGTTATTTCGCAAATCCAGGAGGATTCCCTGAACCTGACTTTTTTTAAACTTACCCAACACTACTTCTAATTCTGTCGGGGTTTTAGTCGTAAACTGGGAAATAGTAAGGTAACCAATTTTTGTGCCCTTTAAAATATGTCCTTCTACCGTAGGAATACTAATTTCTTCTCTGGTCAATTCTACGGTAAATTCAGTTTTACCGTTCAGCTTCTGGTTTGCTTCTTTTATCCCTTCGTTTTGACGCAGAATAATCAATTTGACCTTCGTTCCTGCCGCCCCCCGCATTAAACCAATGGCTGTGTCCAGATCAATGCCCTTTGTTTCACGATTATTAACCTTAAGTACAATATCGCCGGCCTTTATTCCTTTCCGGTAGGCCGGGGTTCCTTCGTACGAGCGCATCACGGTTAAGTAATCATTTTTTAGACCCACTAAAATTCCCAACCCCCCAAATGTACCGTTGATTTGTTCTTTTAACTGGGCGTATGTGTCCGGGTCTAAATAAATTGAGTACGGATCGCCAAGCGATTCAACTATTCCTTTAGTTGCTCCTTCAACAAGGTTTTTAGTACTAACCGGATAAAGATATTGGGAACGGATTAAAGAAATAACTTTAAACAAATTACCAAAATTATGGTAATTAATAATTATTAAACTGCCCGAAAAAATAAAAGCAAAAAAAATTAATATTCCCAGGAAAATAAACCAGCGTTTACCACGGGGAGCCTTCCCGTTTATGTAATAAGCCACCTATAATTCCACCCACCCTACAAAAATTTTGTAAATACTCAGGCACAAAGGGAAATGAAAACATATAGAGATCTGCAAGTCTGACAAAGAAACTTTGTGCCTTTGCCCCTTTGTGCCTGAGTATTTACATTATCCATATTATACTACACCAACTTTTTAATAAGTACAACTTAATTAAAAATCGAGTTATTATATCCCTGAAAGAAGGATTTCGGCAGTTAATGTCGAAAACATTTTAATAAAAGAATTGTATGTCAGTATTTACCTTATGGCCACCGGGAGGGTAAAAATGGTTCATTTTTATCATGTATCTAAAGTTTACCAAAATGGAGTAAAGGCTTTAAAAGATGTAACGATGCATATTTCTAGAGGCGATTTTCTTTTTTTGGTTGGTCCAAGCGGGGCAGGGAAAACCACTTTAACTAAGTTATTGTTGCGGGAAGAACTTCCTACCAAAGGTCAGGTAATTTTTTGCGGCAAAAACGTTGCCCGTTTAAAACCTCAGGAAATTCCCTTGTTAAGACGTAAAATTGGGGTGGTTTTTCAGGACTTCAGGTTGCTTCCTAAAAAAACAGTTTACGAAAATGTAGCCTTTGCTTTAGAGGTTGTTGGCGGTTCGGGGCAAATCATCAAAAAAAGAGTGCCGGAAGCCTTGGAGATGGTGGGGCTGGCTGACAAGCAAAAAATGTTTCCTTCCCAGTTATCCGGGGGGGAACAACAACGGGCCGGAATTGCCCGCGCTATTGTTAACCGTCCTTTATTATTAATTACGGACGAACCTACCGGTAACTTAGATCCCAAAACTTCCTGGGAATTGATTTATTTATTACAGGAAATTAACCGCCTGGGAACCACTATTATAATGGCTACCCACGCCTGGGATATTGTAAATGCTTTAAAAAAACGGGTGGTTGCCTTTTCAGGCGGACAAATGGTCCGGGATGAAAAAAGAGGCGTATATGGCTATGGGGGTTAATACCCTGGCCTATTATTTTAGAGAAACAGCCCGCTATCTTTTTAGAAATAGCTGGCTTTCTTTGGCGGCTATAGGGACCATTACCGTTTCGCTTTTAATATTAGGTGCCTCTTTGCTTTTAGTAACCAATACCAATAAAATTGCGCTTGATTTAGAGCAAAAGCTCGAAATACGGGTTTTTTTAAAACAAAATTTGTCCTTAAGCCAGGTAAAACAACTTGAAAAAAAAATTAACTTTGTTTCTGGGGTGGCCAGCGTATCTTTTGTTTCCAAAGAAAAGGCTCTGGCCGACCTGCGCCGGGGTCTGGGAGAGCGAAAAGATATTTTAGCCGGGATGAAAAAAAATCCCCTACCTGATGCCTTTCAGGTAAAAATGACTCGCTCGGAACAAATAGCCAGCGCCGCGGCCCAAATCGGCACTTTGCCTGGCGTTGATCAGGCACGTTACGGACAGGGTACGGTAGAAAAACTGCTGTTGGTAACCCGCTGGATCCGGATAACCGGGATAATAATTATAGGAGCCTTAATCCTGGCGGCTTTATTTCTTATTTCTTCAATTATTCGTTTATCGGTATTTGCCCGGCGCCAGGAAATAAACATTATGAAATATTTAGGGGCTACCAATTGGTTTATTCGTACCCCTTTCTTGCTTGAGGGGGTAACTTTGGGCTTTTTAGGTTCCTTTATTGCGGTGGTAATCCTTTATTTTAGTTACTGGTCCTTTGTTCAGCAGGTTAGCATGTTTGTGCCCTTTATTCCTTTGGTTGCGGATCAGCGCCTGTTATTTAATCTGTTTGGCGGATTAGTAGGATTAGGACTAATAATTGGTATTGCCGGTAGTTTTTTTTCCGTCCGCAAATATTTGAAAGTTTAGGGGGTGGTAATAATTAGTAATGTTACCAAAAAGCTAATGTTTTTAAGCCTTGCGTTGGTCTTTTTTAGCGTTTATTTTTTGCACTCCGCTCAAGGGGCCAGCCTGCAGGAAAGATTAAATAATACCAGACAAAAGATTTTCCACCAAAAAGAGCAGGTCAAAGAAAGCAAAAAAGAAGTAAAGAGTTACGCCAGCCAGGTGGCCCAAGTGGAAAATAATATTGTGGCCGTAGAAGATCAAGTTATAAGCACGCAAAACAAGCTTAATCAGGCTATAATTGCTCTTCAGCGTACAGAGAAACAGCTTAAGGAGGTGGAAGCTGAACTGGCTTTGAGTACGCGTATTTTGGAACAAAGGCTGCGTAATATTTACATAGAAGGGCAGGTTAGTTATCTTGAGGTAGTTTTAGGGGCCGAAGATTTTGGTGATTTTATTATCCGCTACGAATTACTCAAAAAAATATTAGCTGAAGATAGCGAACTAGTTAAAGAAGTGGTAGTCAAACAACAAGAGGCGGCCCGGAAAAAGGAAGCTTTGCAGCAGCAGAGCAGCCACATTGCCAGTTTGCTTCAAGAACAAAAGGCGGCTCATCAGGAGTTAGCGCAGCAAAAAACCCGGCAAAAAGTCTTGTTGGCTTCTGCCTGGGGAGAACTAAGCCGTCATCAAGAGGAATTGGAAGAGCTAGAAGCTCAGGAACGGGAAATTTTGCGGCAAATTGCCCTGCAGCGAACAAAAAGTACTGCGCCCCCACGGGGTAGTGGCGGCTTTGCCTGGCCGGTGCCGGCAGGAAGCAGTATTTCATCCGGTTTTGGCAACCGCATGCATCCTATTTTAAACTATACCCGTTTTCACAGCGGGATTGATATTCCTGCCCCCTCAGGCTCATCTGTGGTGGCGGTTCAAGATGGTACGGTAATTCACGTTGGTTTTATGAGTGGTTATGGTAATATTATTATGCTTGATCACGGGGGCGGCATTACCACCCTCTACGCTCATCTATCTGCTCAGCTTGTTTCTCGCGGGCAAGAAGTAACTAAAGGTCAGGCTATAGGCAGAGTTGGCAGTACAGGCATGTCTACCGGACCACATTTGCATTTTGAAGTTAGGGTCAACGGTTCACCGGTTAATCCTAACGGTTATTTATAAGCAAGTTGTAATTTTTTGTAAATACTCAGGTTCAGAGGGGCAAAGGCACAGAGGCACAAAGTTTTTTTGCCAAACTTGCAGATCTCTGTATATTTTCATTTCCCTTTACTTCTCTGTATATTTTCATTTCCCTTTGGACCTCTGTGCCTACCTGAGCAGAGTTTCGACCATAACCTTCCGCCATGTTGCTGGGAATTGAAATCGCGCAACGTCTCATTTGAGAAGTTAATCCGTAAGCTTCATTCTTGGGAAACCCTTTAGAAATCGTAACTACTCAGGTTCATAGGCACAAAGGCACAAAGTTATTTTTGCCAGACTTGCAGATCTTTATATGTTTTCATTTTCCTTTGGACCTCTGTGCCTTTGCCCCTCTGTGCCTGGGTAGTTACGTTTTTTTCAATTAATTTTTCTACGGTAGCAATTAAATTTTGAGGGGTAAGCCCGTACTTTTCTAATAGCTCTTCTGCCTTTCCTGACTCGCCAAATACATCGGGCAGGCCTACCCGTTTTACCGGTACGGGACAATATTCGCCGGTTACTTCAGTTACCGCACTGCCTAGACCGCCAATAATACTGTGTTCTTCAGCCGTAACCAGAAGTCCTGTTTCTTCGGCTGCTTTGACAATTGCCGCAATATCTAAGGGTTTTAAGGTATGAATATTTAAAACCCGTACTTGTTTTCCTTCCCGGGCTAATTTTTCGGCGGCGATTAAGGCCTGGTGGACCATGATTCCGGTAGCGATAATGGTTGCGTCGTAGCCCTGGTGCAGCATTGTGGCTTTGCCGGGCTGAAAAACATAATCCTCATGCCGGGGCAAAATAGGAACACCCAGTCTTCCTAGACGAATATACACCGGACCATTAATTTCCACTGCTGCCTGTACGGCTTCCCACGTTTCAGGCGCGTCGGCCGGGATAAAAATAGTCATATTAGGCACGACCCGCATTAAAGCTAAATCTTCCACTGACTGGTGGGAGGCCCCGTCCTCGCCTACCGTAATCCCGGCGTGGCTGGCTCCTATTTTTACGTTTAAACGGGGGTAAGCCACACTGTTTCGTACCTGGTCAAAAGCCCGCCCCGCCGCGAAAACAGCAAAAGTACTGCAGAAAGGAATTTTTCCTGCTGCCGCTAGACCGGCGGCTGTTCCTAACATGTTTTGTTCCGCCACCCCAAAATCAAAAAAACGGTCCGGATAATGTTTTTTAAAATCTATTGTTTTGGTAGACTTGGCTAAATCAGCATCCAAAACAACTACATCAGGATTTTTTTGTCCTAAAGCTACCAGGGCTTGCCCGTAAGCTTCTCTGGTAGCTATTTTTTTATCATTCATAAAACTGCCTCCCGTTTTTTGTGGCCTTTTTGCGCTAAAAAATAATCACCTTAGTCCTTTTCTTCAGTAAAATTATTATTGAACTCTTCTAACATACGGGAAAAAATTACTTCAATTCTATTGATGTTTTTTTGGCTCATCTCTAAGATATCCTGATAATATAACTCAAGCGTTTTCTTTGAATAAGTAGCCAGTTCGCCCCGGGAATAGGTTTCCGAAGAAACAACCTGTGGCGTGTCCTGCCGGCTGTATATAGGCCGGGCCGGTACATATTGAGGAGATTTTGCGGCTAACTCTTCCAACCACTTGCACTCAAGGGCCACAATTTTGTCAATTAGTGAGAGAACCTCTGAATTTGGAGGCGGGATTAAACCCTCCATACGGGCGTACTTCTCCGTCATTAAATTTCGCTTTACTTTTTTTGCCTCTTGAAGGTCATTTAAATAGCTTTCCAGAGTAGCTTCGGACCAACTTATAAAATTGCTTGACCTAATAATTTCGAAATTTTTTGGTTCTTCCTGGCACGAAGCCTTTCCTCCCCTATTATTAACCTTTGAGAACATCTCCCATTCAATTTCTATAATTTTGGTGATTAAGTCTTCCTTTTTACTCATTTTTTTACCCCCTTTGTTTTTAATCTTTACCTTTAATTACGGCTAAAGGACGCATACGGGCAACTTTTTGGGTAAAACCAAGGGTAACTAGCGTATTTACTACTTCATCAATATTTTTATAGGCTGGGGGTGCTTCATCAATTAACTCCCTGTAATTACGGGCGTTGTATAACACCTCGCCCATACTCCCGTTAAATTGTTCTTTGGTGATTACTTTAGCCGCGGCATTTCGGGAAAGAACCCTTCCTGCCCCGTGGTTTACCGAAAAGAAGGTTTCTTTAGCCAAAGGGGTACCTACCAATACGTATGAAGCCGTACCCATGCTGCCCGGAATTAAGACCGGATGGCCAGTGTTTAAATAAACAGGCGGATTATCCGGGTGCCCGGCGGGCAAAGCGCGGGTAGCCCCTTTACGGTGGATTAATACCCGGGCTTTATTATGCTTTTCCCATTTAGCAATGTTATGGGCCACATCGTACACTATTTTCATCCCCAGCTTTAGTGGTGTCTCACCTAAAACACCGGTAAAAGCCTTCATCACGTCATGCATAATAATTTGCCGGTTGGAAAAGGCAAAATTTACGGCGCAGGCCATGGCAGCATAGTAATTTTTCCCTTCAGGAGAATTAATGGGTGCGCAAGCCAAACCTTTACTGGGTAAGTTAATTTTATATTTTTCGGCTACCGTAAGCAAGCTTCTGGAATAATCCGTGCAAATCTGGTGGCCGAAACCGCGGCTGCCGGTATGTATCATCACGGTAAGCTGGCCGGTAAAAAGACCAAAAGCTTTGGCCAGCGATTGGTCGTATATTTCCACTACTTCCTGAATCTCAATAAAATGATTGCCGCCGCCTAACGTTCCTAACTGCACCGAACCTCGCTCACAAGCTTTGCTGCTTAACGCACCTAAATCAGCACCCTTTAACCAGCCTCTTTCCTCTATATGTTCTAAATCTTGCTCAAGGCCAAAACCCTGGGCAATCACCCCTTTTGCGCCGGTATAAACCACATCTTCAAAAATGGTCCGGATGATTCCGTGGTGACGGCCTTTACGGCCAATACCGGTAGGGACGTATTCTTCAATTTTCTGCATTAACTCCCTTAAAACAGGTTTATTAAAATCACGGGCCGGTATGCCGGTTCTTACTAAACGAACGCCGCAATTAATATCCATGCCCACAGCCCCGGCAGAAATTATTCCCTCCTCGCCAACGGCCATCACTCCGCCTATGGGTAAGCCAAAACCTTCGTGAATATCCGGCATACCCACCACCGGACTTATTACGCCAGGCAACTGGGCCGCGTGAGCCAATTGTTCCAGAGATTTATCTTCGTACAGATAAGAAACCAGCGCCGGGCTTATAAATACAACTACTTCCACCCGCATCCCTTCTACCCGGGTCAGACGGTAGCGGTT
>JJNX02000010.1 GCA_000681355.2 Peptococcaceae bacterium SCADC1_2_3 | reverse complement strand
GCCTTTAGTAATCCATGATTTCTACCCCACAAAACCTTATTTTTCCTTTTATTATGGGGTAAAATCTTTTTTTGTGTTCCTTTTAACGCTTGTGCGGTCTAGCTTCCCGAACATCGCAAAAAGCTCTCTAGCTACCCCCGGTCAAAGTAAATGTTTTTACTGTGGGCCGAAACAGGAACTCCAATCACCAGAGGTCCTTTAATTAGGCCCATTTTTCGGGCTACTACCCCAACCCGGTACATGACCCGGTTATCTACGTTAAGGGCACTGGCCACTTTTACGGCGGAACCCAAGGCAATCCCTACATCCAGTATCCGCCAGGCACACAAAGGTCCTTCAAACTCATTTCCCTCTTCACTTATTAAATAACCGCATTCATTTATGCCGCAGGCGCCACAATTTAACCCCACCGGCATATTTTTCCGCAGGGCAATTAAAAATACCGCCTGGGAGCGGCGAACATTTTCGGCATCCCGGTCAAAGTTAGCTTTTTTTGTTTTTTGCCCGTAGCTTACCATTTCTGCCGCCAGTTTATTCAGTTCTTCTCCCGCAATAATTTTTGTCTCCACGTAATCTTGTCCCATACACTTAGGGGCGGTACGTGCCGCCAGGGACATTAATTTTGCCACCAGCAGTACAGCGTCATCCATTTTTTCCCTCACCTTTTCTTTTTAATAGCTTTGCTTAACAAGTTCGCTAAAAAAGGGGCATTTCCTGCCCGGCAATAGCTTTATTTTTATCCGCTAAAATTAAAAATATTTTTCCTTTAGTTTTTAATTCTTTAATAAATTTTAATAATAATTTGCTCTTTTATAAAAAATATAAACAGGACGACAACTATTCAGTCATTAACAGGAGATAGAAAAGAATGAAGAAAATTTTATCCCCTCAGCTTACAGAAGGAATAATAGGCAACAGTAAGATGCTAGCCGCGATAAAAGGTAACGGGGAGCTTTTTCGTATTTTTTGGCCTTATATTGATAAAGGACAGCATTTAGGTCGTTTTTTCGTGGGAATACAAACAGACGGGTGCCCCGACTCCCCGGTTAGCTGGTTTCACACGCCGGCTTGGCAGACCCAACAGGAATATTTACTAGGAACTAACATCTTAAAAACAAATCTAGTTCATTCTGAAATGGGTTTAGCCGTGAAACTTTATGATTTTATTTTGCCTGAAGCAGATGTTTTAATCCGGCAGTACCAAATTAAAAATTTAAAAGAGCAAAGACGTAGTTTTTCCCTGGTAGGGTATTGTTTATTTTTAATTGACGAATCTCCCTTATACGATACCCTATACCTTAAGTTTAGCCACCAGGCTTTAATTCAATTTCGTTACGATACTTATATTTTACTGGCGGCGCCTGATTATCCCTTAACCGGTTATCATTGCGGACGGGAAGATGTAGGAGAAGAACTGTTAGATACGACTAGCAAAGGTAAGTTTCCGGGCGCTTCCTCTAATTTACGGGGAGGAGCAGGGATTTTAAAATGGGAATTGGGTTTTTTAGCGCCGGGTGAAGAGAAAGGGATTGCCCTTTATTTAGCTTTTGCCTCCCGCGAAAGGCAGGTACTTGATTTATATACCCGCACCATAAATATACCTACTTCATCCTGGCTTGATAAAACAGCTTCCTTTTGGCAAAACTGGGGGCAAAAAAATTCAACGCTAAAGCATGGTCTCGAGGATAAAGAGGTGGTGCCGGAAGAGATACAACGCTCTTTATTGACCTTAAAACTGCTTTGCAACCGGAAAACAGGAGGAATAATTGCCGCTCCGGAGTTTGACCCTTTTTATACCTGCTGTGGGGGATACGCTTATTGCTGGCCGCGGGACGGATTTTTTGCGGCGGTTGCCCTGGATGAAGCTGGTTTTTATAAGGAAGCCAGAGATTTTTACTTTTATTGTTTAAGAGTTCAGGAAACTGATGGCAGTTGGAAACAAAGATACTTCACGGATGGCAAATGGGCTCCTTTTTGGGGCCACCAGATTGACCAAGTAGGAGCGGTGCTTTGGGGTTACGCCCATCATTTTACGCTTACCAAAGAACAAAATTTTTTGGCGGCCGTCTGGCCTTCTGTTTGTCTGGGAGTAAGTTATTTGTTTCATTCCCTTTCACCGGCCAACAACCTTCCTCAACCCAGCTTTGATTTGTGGGAAGATAACTATTGCCAAAGCACTTATGCGGCAGCCGCAACTTACGGTGGCTTAAAAGCGGCCACTTTACTGGCCAAGAATAAAGGAGAACTAGATAAAGCTAATTTGTGGTGGGAGGCGGCGGCAAAGGTTAAAAAAGCAATTTTGACCCGGCAGTGGGAGGCCAAGACCAAGTGTTTTTTACGGGGGATCAACCGGCGCATCTCCGCAAACGAATACCACTGGCATAAGGAGCAAGGTTATCAGGTATGGTCCACCACCGATCCTTTAGAGCTTTACCCTGTTTACTGGGCAGAACAGGACCGGCGTATTGACGCGGCCTTAGCCGGACTGGTTTTTCCCTTTAGGGTCTTAAAACCAACTGATTTCTGGACAAACAGAATTATCCAGGCAATTGAAAAATTTCTTACTAATGTACAGGTAGGTGGTATTCACCGCTACCAGGGCGATGTTTACGCCGGCGGCAATCCCTGGGTAATAACCACTCTTTGGTTAAGTATTATTTATGCCCTACGCGGTGAAAAGGAAAAGGCGCTGTCTTTATACCAGTGGGCAATAAAAAACGCCAATTCGCTCGGTTTGCTTCCCGAACAGGTAGATAGGCGAGTGGGTGGTCCGGCCTGGGTAATCCCCCTGGGCTGGTCTCACGCCATGCTTGTTTTAGCTCACTTAGCCCTTGGCAATCGGTTAAGGGGGTACCCGTTAACGGAAAATTAATTTAAATTTTTATTTGCTGACTTAATTTTTCTATTTCCTCTAATAAACGGTCATTTAAAACCCGAATATAAGTACCCTTCATGCCTAAAGATTTAGATTCAATCACCCCGGCGCTTTCAAATTTACGCAGGGCGTTTACAATTACCGAACGGGTAATACCCACCTCGTCAGCTATTTTACTGGCTATCAGGAGGCCCTCTTCACCATCTAACTGAGCAAAAATATGTTTTATAGCATCTAGCTCAGAGTATGATAAAGTGCTTAAAGCAACTTGTACGGTAGCCCGCTTGCGGGCTTCTTCCTCCATCCGTCCGGCCCGGGCTCTTAAGATTTCCATCCCTACCACCGTAGCCCCGTACTCAGCCAAAACCAGATCTTCACAAGTAAATTTTTCCTCCAGTTTGGATAGAACCAGGGTGCCTAAACGTGAACCTGCCCCGATAATGGGAACATAGGTATTTAATTTATTCGTAAATTTACAGTTTATTTCAGGTTTAAACATACAATACTCTACTTTTTCCCCAACATTTGCCTGGGTTTCGTTAATCTTTAACAGCTTTTCATTATATTCTTCGGGAAAGCTGCCCTGAAATTCTATAAAGCTCTTGGTTACTTCACAAGTAAAGGGTTTGCCGTAGTTAAACCCCAAAAGCTTACCCCGGCGGTCAAGAATATAAACATTACAGGCGATGACTTCACCAAAAAGAAGGGCTACTTCTTTAAAATCAACGGGGTACCCGGCTGACTTTTGGAGTAACTTATTCAAAGCACGTGTTTTATCCAGTAAGGTTAGCATTCTCATTCTCCTTTTTAACTAAACTAAAGAATATAACGACTTACATCTTCATCTTTGACAATGGTGCTTAATTTTTGCTTGACGTAATTTTCATCAATAATAAAAGTCTGTCCTTTTAAGTTTGGTGCGTTAAAAGACAAATCTTCTAAAAGTTTTTCGGTAATGGTATATAAACGCCGGGCTCCAATATTCTCTGTACGCGTGTTTACATTATACGCAATTTTTGCAATTTCTGCAAGTGAATTTTTTGAAAATTCTATTTTCACCTCCTCGGTAGCTAATAAAGCAATGTATTGTTTAATTAAGGCATTTTGTGGTTCCGTTAATATCTGCAAAAAGTCTTTTTCGGTAAGATTATTCAGGGTTACCCGAATAGGGAAACGCCCCTGCAATTCTGGAATAAGGTCAGAAGGTTTTACCGTACTAAAGGCACCCGCGGCAATAAAAAGAACATAATCAGTTTTAACCGGTCCGTACTTGGTTATTACCGTTGAACCTTCTACAATGGGAAGAATATCCCGTTGTACACCACCTCTGGAAACATCAGGACCACCGGTAGTGTCAAGACCGGCTATTTTATCAATCTCATCCAAAAAAACAATTCCGTGCTCTTCAGCCCGTTGGATGGCCTGGGAAGTAACTTCATCCATATCAATTAATTTTTGAGCTTCCTGCTGGGTAAGAATTTTACGGGCCTCGGCTACCGTTACTTTACGTTTCCGCTTTTTTTTCGGGAAAAAACCCCCCAGCATATCCTGCATATTAATACCTAATTCTTCCATACCAGTGCCGGTAAAAACCTCTAACATAGGCGGTACGGTATCTTCAACTTCTATTTCCACATATTCTTGCTCCAATTCCCCCCGCTTTAATTTTTCCCGTAGGGTTTCCCGCTCCAGGTAAAGGGTCTGGTCCTTTTTTTCTGGCAACTGGTCTTTCGGACTCGTTTGTTTTGCGCCCCCCCCAAAAATCATTTCTAAGGGGTTGGGTACGGTAACTTCGGTTGAGGGTGAAGGTGCTAAAAGTTCAACCATACGTTCCTGGGTTAATTCCCTTGCTTTATCTTGCACCAAAGACATTTTTTCCTGTTTGGTTATCCGGACAGAGGTTTCTACCAGGTCACGAACCATGCTTTCCACATCTCGGCCCACATAACCAACCTCCGTAAATTTAGTTGCCTCTACCTTTATAAAAGGAGCTTTTACCAGGCGGGCCAAACGCCGGGCAATTTCTGTTTTTCCCACCCCTGTTGGGCCAATCATAAGAATGTTTTTTGGCACCACCTCTTCCTGGAGTTCCGGTGGCAGCTTGCTGCGCCGGTAGCGGTTGCGTAAGGCAATAGCCACGGCTTTTTTTGCCTCCTGCTGGCCAATAATATATTTATCCAGTTCATTAACGATTTGCTGTGGGGTTAGTTCTTCCACTTCACTTTCCTCCCAGTTCTTCCACGGTTATCTCTGTATTAGTATAAACGCAAATACCGGCCGCAATGGACAGGGCCTCATAAGCAACCTGACTGGCAGTTAAATCAGTATATTTGACTAAAGCACGCGCAGCAGCCAACGCGTAGGGCCCACCAGAGCCTATGGCTACTACCCCATCATCAGGATCAATTACTTCTCCATTACCAGATATTACTAATAGGTTTTCCTGATTGGCTACAATAAGCAATGCTTCCAAACGTCGTAAAAAACGGTCTGTTCGCCATTCTTTAGCTAATTCAACGGCCGCCCTGGCTAAATTCCCGTTGTATGACTCCAGTTTACTTTCAAACTTTTCAAATAAAGTAAAAGCATCGGCAACGGCCCCCGCGAAACCAGCCAGTACTTGACCGTTATACAAACGGCGGGTCTTTCGCGCGCGGTGTTTTAAAATTGTATTTTGAGCAAAGGTTACCTGGCCGTCCCCGGCCAAAGCCACCTGATTATTCTTTTTTACGGCTACAACAGTAGTGCCGTGAAACAAAAAAACTCGCCACCTTTTTTACTTTTTGTAAAAAATTTATAAAAAGCTATTTTCGTACCCAAACCTACTACGTATTAATTTATCACAACCAGGACTAATATAGCAAGTTTAAACTCTTTATTCTCTTTAAATTCCTTTTTTAATTATTCTGGCTTGCTGGGAGGAGAGGTATATTTTTGAAGCAAGGTTTTGCGCAACCCCGTATGGCCAGGCATTTGATTTGTTGAAACAGGATAAAAAGCCGGGAATGGTATGGTAACTCCTGTTGACGCGTCAGGATTTATTTTTTTTACGCCTGCTTGGGTTACATTCACCCGGTTAATCAATATATTTTTTTGCTCTGAACAAGTTTCTCCTGGTCTTTTACCGGGTATAATTTTAGCTGGTTCTTGGGTTTTGTTGGTGACAATTTCAACCGTAATTTCTCCTTCTATATGTACTTCTATCCAGGTAAGAAATAAAAAAATATTTTTTATAAAACTCAAGAGGGTTGGGTTTTGTTGCTTGCCGATTCGCGTGGTAGCATATAAAGGCTGGCTAAAATACAGCTTGATTTCTATACCTTTCGGTAGTGTTTCGGTTACTTCAAATTTTTCGCAAAATGTCCGGCTGGTTAAATGTACCGGGTAAAAATCTTTGTTGTAGTTATTCAAACAAAAAATAAGATTGTATTTACCGAAGGCCAAGAGTGTTTTATCTTCAAGCAGCTTACCGTATAAATATGCCTCAGCAACCTGGCAGTCTAGAGGATAACTGGCTAAAGGAAGGTTAAAAGAAGCGCAAAATCTTTTCTTAAAGCTGAATAATATATTAGACATAGTTATCTAACTCCTAGGACTAATTTTTATTAACAAAACATTAACCGGCAATTGGTCGTCAGGCACTGTAATAAGCTAATATTTTTCCAGCAACTGATAACCAGTATTCTTATGTTGCGCTAGCCCGCTAGCCCGGTACTTTTTTCAACAAATATGGCCCGGCAAACCATTGACCGGCTTGTATGAAACATCATCATAAGGTTGCACGTGAAACAAAATTTTTATGGTATGTTCATCCAGACCGTATTGCTTATAGTACTCAATTACTTGAGGAGGTATTATTGATTTTTGCGCGTATTCTATAACCGTACGTGGTAAATCAGCAAAATACCCCGGAACTTGTTCGTCTTTAGTTTTCCTTGCTTCAGCATTAATTTCTTTTTCGGTGGTTATTTTTGGTTGTTGTTCTTGTTTTTCTTCGTTTTTCTCCGGTTCATGATTAAATTCCAGATTAGCATTTATTTCTAATTTCATATTACAAACCTCCTTTTAGTGGTTAGTGGTTAGTGGTTAGTGGTTAGTGGTTAGTGGTTAGTGGTTAGTGGTTATTTTTCCTAATGACCAACGACTCAACACTAACTACCAAAGAATGTATAAGCTCTTTTGGTTATTATATGTATTTATAGCTAAAATGTTCCACATAAACACCTTAAAGAAAACTCCCTCTTGTTTGCGCTAGAAAAATTTTTTGCCTAAACTATTTTCGGATGTTACTTCACCATATTATGTCATAGTTGGTAACATATTATATAACTAGCCCATATAATGTTATAAATATAAATATAGAATTTTTATTAAAGGAGGGAATTAATTATGGCTATTAAACCAGGCAAGTGCCCGTTTGTAAACGGAGAACCAAATTGCCCGCCGTATACCGAAAAAGACTGTATTGAGGTTCTCAAAGTTTACGACCAATGTGCCGCCGAGGAACTTCTTGGGGGTAGTATACTTGCTCCAGTTCCTATACCGCCGGGTTCTACCTGCACCTGTAGTGTAGTGCCAGGCAGTGCCGTTTGTTTCTTTGCCGGATTTGGTGATTTTAATCCGCCTTATTATCGGCCAGTTAAAGTAGTTAACCGGGTAAGTATCACCGGAGAAATAAGAGACGTAAACGGAAATTTAGTTACTACTTATACCACCACCCTCCAGGCTTTAACCCAGGCCTTTATGTGGGCCCCTCTCGGAACATTGGTCCAATGTCAAATTCTTGATGTTGGCGACTGTGAGTGCGGTGTGGTTACCGACCCTGTTACCGGTGATCAGCTTATTTGGAGCCAGGTAAAGGTCTGTAAAGAAATTCAGGTTAAAGCCCTGGTTAAACTTCTTGTACCAAGCTACGGTTTTTGCGAGCTGGATCCTTGCAATCCACCGCCCCAGCCGTTTGTCTGTCCACCTGATGAGCCTCTTTACCCACCCCAAAGGTGCCAGAGTCCGCCTGTCATTACCCTTCTGGAGGCAATAGGAACTGGTATACCAAATGTGGATGTCACCCTTACCCGGAAAGTAGACGGTACCACCGTAAGCATAACCAAGAAAACCGCTCTTCTTACCGGTATCGCTTCCTTTGCCGAAGTGGGCGGCTTTGCCGGGGGACTGGACACAATAAGCTTTACAGACCCAATTACAGCAAAAACAATTACCTTCCCCGTACCGCTTGAATTCACTGATACAGCTACACCCCCTGCAGTTCACGACAGCACCACCGTCTGTACCATTACCTTCCAGCGTACGGCTATTGGCTTAACTACCTTTAACGTTTTCCTTGACACTATCCAGTTAGCCACACCAATTGATCCTTAAAAATTATAAAAGCGGTATTATTAAAGCGGCAGAATACTCTGCCGCTTTAATTTTTATATTTTTTCAGGCCCGCGGATGGGTTCGCTGGTAAACCTGTTTTAACCTTTCCTTGGTTACGTGGGTATATATTTGGGTGGTGGCCAGCCTCACGTGTCCCAGCAATTCCTGGACCGACCTTAAATCCGCGCCGTTGTCCAGCATATGAGTGGCAAAAGAATGCCGCAGTATATGCGGACTTATGCGATAGGTCAGGCTGGATTGACGAATTAATTTATCTAATATTTTGCGCACCCCCCTCGCGGAAAGACGGTCCCCCCGGTAATTCAAAAAAACAGCTTCCCCCGGTTTAGCCGGATTAACTAAATCCTGCCGGCCACCAAATAAGTACTGTCTTAAAGCTTCAACGGCATACTTACCTATAGGAACCAAACGCTCACAGGCCCCTTTACCGGTAACCTTAAGGTAACCTGCGGCCAGGTCAACGTTAGTCAGGCTAAGATTAACCAGCTCACTAACCCTACTACCGCTGGCATAAAGACACTCCAGTATCGCCAGGTTACGTTGGCTTAAAGGGTCGGCGCCCCTCGCCACCTCCATTAACAAACAGCACTGGTCAGGAAAAAGAAAACGGGGTAATTTAGCTCGATGTTTAGGAGAAGTTATTTTTAGGAAGGGGTTTTTGTTAACCTTGCCTTCGCGGTTTAAAAAGCGGTAAAATGAACGCCACGCAGCTAATTTACGCGCTAAGGTAGTTCCAGCTAAACCTTTTGCTTTTAAGTTGGCCAGGTACGCCCGTAACAAGGGATAATTCAGGTCGGTGGGTGTGATTTGAAAATCCTCTTTTTTTAAGATTCCTTTAAAATAATCTAGTCCTTGAAATAAATCAAGCTGGTAATTTTTTAGGGTATGGGGAGAAGCATTTTTTTCCACCTGTAAATAAGCTAAAAAGTCATCAATATAGCCGTACAACCTTACCATCACCTTTTAGTAGAATGAGCCCCACCCCCACCCTAACCCTCCCCCTCAAAGGGGGAGGGAAGAAGGTTCCTCCCTCTCAAAAGGGGGAGGGTTAGGGACCTTCTTTTACCGTTACCGTCTTACATTCTTGGTTAATACACTTTAAAGTTTCTTTTTGACCGCGCGTGCTTTTAACTACCATTAAACTGTCGCACACCGGGCATTTTTCCTGGCTGGGAGGTTCCCAAGTAACAAAATTACATTTTGGATAATTCTTACATCCATAAAAAGAACGGCCTTTTTTTGTCCGGCGCAGGACTATTTCCCCCCCACATTGGGGACAAAAAACACCGGTTGTTTTTAAAAAAGGTTTTACGTTACGGCAATCCGGAAATCCTGGACAGGCTAAAAATTTCCCGTACCGTCCGGTTTTAATGACCATGTTCCGGCCGCAGATATTACAAGTTTCCTTAGATATTTCCTCTTTTATTTCCGGGCGCTTAGTTTCGGCTTCGGCTTCGGCCCGTAAGATTGTTTGCTGAAAAGGTTGGTAAAACTCCTTTAAAATGTTTACCCATTGGGTTTGCCCTTCTTCCACCCGGTCTAACTTTTCTTCCATTTCCGCGGTAAACTTAACGTCAACGATATTCGGAAAAAACTTTTTTAGTAAATCGGTAACTATGATTCCTAATTCGGTAGGAATAAACTGTTTGCTTTTGCGGGTAACATAATCACGTTTTTGAATGGTGTCAATAATAGGCACGTAAGTACTGGGCCGCCCAATACCTTTTTCCTCCAAAGTTTTAACCAGGGTTGCTTCGGTATAGCGCGGAGGTGGTTGGGTAAAATGCTGCTTGGGGATTATTTCTTTAAGCTTAAGCATTTCTCCTTCTTTTAAATCAGGCAGTTTTTTTGCTTCTGACTCGAAGTCCGGCTCATTGTCCAAAGATTCTACGTATACCTTCATAAAACCATCAAACTTAACGTTTGACCCTACCGCTCGAAAAATACACCGTCCGGCGGAAATATTCACGGTGATTGTTTCAATAATAGCCGGGCTCATTTGACTGGCTATAAAACGCAACCAAATTAAATTATAAAGTTTATACTGATCACCGGTCAGGTAAGTTTTTATAGTCTGTGGTTCACGCCCCACGCTGGTTGGGCGAATGGCTTCGTGAGCATCTTGAATACGGCCCTTGGGTTTTATTTTACGTGGTCTTAAAGGAATATAACCTGTCCCAAAGTGGCGCTTTATGTATAACCTGGCCTCTTCCTGAATTGATTCAGCTACCCGCATGGAATCGGTTCGAATGTAAGTAATTAAACCGGTTGTTCCTTCCGGGCCTAAACCCAACCCCTCGTAAAGCTGCTGAGCAAGCAGCATTGTCTTTTGCGGGGTAAAATTAAGCTTACGGGAAGCTTCTTGCTGCAAGCTGCTGGTGGTAAATGGAGTTACCGGCTGGCGCGATTTTTCAGTGCGCTCTTTTTTTATCACCTGATACGGACACGGCGCTAACTCCCTTATTATATTTTCCACCTCATCCTGGTGGCTAAGAGCGGCTTTTTTATTTCCTATTTTATATAGTCGGGCCAAAAAATAATTTTTTTCATCCTTGCTTAACTTTGCCGTTAAGGACCAGTATTCTTCGGGAATAAAAGCTTTAATCTCTTCTTCCCGGTCACAAATAAGGCGCAAGGCGGCTGATTGCACCCTTCCGGCGCTCAGTCCCTTTTTTATTTTCCGCCATAACAAGGGACTCAAATTGTAACCTACCAGGCGGTCTAAAATGCGTCTGGCTTGCTGGGCATTAACCCGGTTATAGTCAATGTAGCGGGGGTTTTCCAGCGCCTGGATCACGCTTTGTTTGGTTATTTCGTTAAACTCAACCCGGCACGGTTCATCTGATTTAAGTTCTAGTAAATTTTGTAAGTGCCAGGCAATGGCTTCTCCCTCCCGGTCCGGGTCGGAGGCAAGAAGAACCTGGTTAGCATTTTTTACGGCTTCCTTTAATTCTTTAATGATTTTACCTTTACCCCGTACAGCAATATATTTGGGTTTAAATTCTTGCTCTACCTCCACCCCGAGCTGGCTTTTAGGCAAATCACGAAGGTGTCCCATAGAAGCCTTAACCACGTATTTTTTTCCTAAGAAAAGACTCAAGCTTTTAGCTTTAGTAGGGGATTCTACAATTAATAGCGTACCGGCCACGTTAGCTTTCCTCCTTAATTACTACGAAATCTTACCAGCTTTGTAATTTAACTTGTCCTTTTTTATTGTTTATATCCCGCTAGCTTCGCCGGGTATAAAACTTGCCTGGAAACTGGTTAACCAGGCCCTTTATTTCTAAAAACATTAAAGCAGACAGCACTTGGGAGGCTGCTAACCCTGTCCTTTCAATCAAAGCATCAAGGGAAACAAGCTCATACGATAACATCTGGTAAATTCTCTCTTCTTCCGTGGTTAAGGTCAGGTTAATCGCTGGAGTAATATGGGGGTTGAAAAGCGTCCCTAAACCTATTTCTTCTAAAATATCTTTTCCTCCTTCTACCAAACGCGCTCCCTGTTTAATTAAATTATTGGGTCCCCGGCTTGAATTACTGGTAATACTGCCTGGTACAGCCATTACCTCCCGCCCCTGCTCTAAAGCAAGGTCGGCGGTAATTAAAGCGCCGCTTTTTTCTCCGGCCTCGACTACCACCAGAGCCTTAGCCAGGCCGCTTATAAGCCGGTTGCGGACGGGAAAATGCCAGGCTTCAGGAGGTGAGCCACAGGGAAACTCACTGACTACCGCCCCCGCCGAAATAATTTGGGCGTAAAGGCGCTGGTTTTCCCGGGGATAGATTATATCTATCCCGCAGCCGAGAACGGCGACAGTGCGTCCCCCGCCCTGCAAGGCCCCTTTATGGGCAGCAGTATCAATGCCGCGCGCCATCCCGCTAACCACCGTAATTCCTGCCTGCACCAGTTCTTTAGCCAACTTTTCACTTACGGCTAAGCCATAAGGAGTGGGTTTACGCGAACCTACAATTGATACAGCCAGGTTGTCTTCTGGCAACAACCTTCCCCGGACAAATAGACCCGGTGGAGGGTCAAAAATATGACGCAAAAGCTCGGGATAAGCCGGTTCGTTATACAAAAGGTAAGAAATCTGGTTTTCTTCCAATCTGACCAATTCATTTTCCAGTTCCAGCACGGCCCTTTGTTTAACCAGTTGGGCGGCCGTTTCTGGCTTAAGTCCCCCTTGACCTATTAATTCTTTCTCGGAAGCTAACCAGGCTTTTTGGGGGGAGCCTATTCGTTCTACCAGGCGCCATATTTGTCTGGCCGAACCAGGTAACAGTAATTGCCATCCCAACCAATACAATTTATCCTCTGACAGCATTTCCACCTCTGCCTTAATTAACCTATTTAAAAAGTATTATTATATCATAGCATAAAAATATAAAAATAGAAGGGGTAACTTAAAAATACCCCTAAGATTACAAAGGCACAGAGGGGCAAAGGCACAGAGGCACAGAGTTTTTACCTTAAGAGTAGTCTCCAATGAGTTTTGATTCTCATTTGAGAAATCAGGCCATAAATTTCCTCCTTGGGAAGGGATTTAGGCCAACCGACAAATTCCTGTAACAAAACGCATGGTTTTCAACCAGATAATTAGGTCTCTATTCGTTTTCACTCTAATAACTTTTACTACTTTGTGCCTTTGCCCCTTTGTGCCTTTGTTACTTTGTGCCTTTGTGCCTCTACCTTACAGAATTAAAATGAGCAGGATAATTATAATTAAAATAATCAGCCATCCACCACTGGCTTCCATATTCTTAATGTCAAGCATTAAAACTACCCCCTTTCTCCTTAATTTTGTAACTATTCAGGTAGGCACAGAGGTCTAATTGATAGTTTTTAGTGGATAGTTTTGAGTTTTTAGTCTCAACATTGGTACTTCCTTTTCTGTAAACTAAAAACTGTCAACTACCTACTACTAGAGATCTGCAGGTCTGGCAAAAAACTTTGTGCCTCTGTGCCTTTGCCCCTATGAACCTGAGTAGTTACTTAATTTTTTAATTATTCTTCATTTTTACTCTGACCCAAAATACCGCCACCGAAAAGTAACAAAAAGATAACTACCAGGATCAAAATAAACCAAAGGCTACTGGAACTGTTTTCAAGATTTAAATCCATATCACAAAATCCCCCTTTTTATATTTATATACATATTATGGGGTTAGGTTTTAAAATGTTACTTTTACCAGACCCAGTTGTGATAAGCCCAAACGGCAATCGGCAAAACCAGGGTAAACATAGCTACAAGAATAATGCCTACCGCTCCTCTTTTGTAGTTATGCTGCCAGGCCCAACGGCTGTAAGTAGCCAGGTAATAAAAAAGAATCAGTAAAAAAAGCAGCAAAAACCAAATAATCACCCTTTACCCCCCTTTTTTACGGTGCTCCGGTAGGATTAATATTTCTTAACAGGCCAAAGCGCCTGAGGTGGATTTTTACGGTTATGCTGGTTTGGGCCTGGGGGTAAAGTTCCGGCCAGTTTAACTTTTGCCACTGGGGCCAGGTAACCACTAAACGCCTGGCCTTGTTTCCAAAGCCAAAGATATCAGCCTGCATTTCATCCTGAGTTTTAGAGATTAAGTTTTGGGTTTTTTCGGCCAGCAATTTATTTAACTCTCCTTCCAGCAAAGATAATTTAGCCGGACTTCCGTAATTTATCCTGCTTTGGGCGGAAACAATTTCGCCATCTAAAAACATTCTTACGTATATTTTAGGCCTGTCCTGGTTTAAAGTTACTTTCAGCCTGGGCTTTCTTTCCATTTTTATTCTTAAGGAGATAGAATATTTCGGGTTGGCCGGGTCAGGAATGGTTAATAACGTTTGCTTAAGCCAACCGCGTAACAGGTTTAAAATTAAAGTTTCTTCCCCGTTAAGCACACCCACCATCCTGTCCTGGTAAAAAACAGCCGTACCCATAAGCTCAATATTATTGCCCCCTTTAAGCGGCAACTGGCCGGCATAAAATTGGCCCTCCGAGGATTGTTCTTCTTTCGCCGGCAAATTTTCCGGCGGCTTTTCTTTTAAGCTAACCAACATAGCTACCGGCTGGACGGTGATTAACTTCAAATCATTATAAAAATGGTGAATTTGACCAAAAGGAATAAAACCTACGTAACGTTGTCTGCCCATAAAAAGTTCGGCAAATTTGGCCGGGTTATTTTCCATTACCGGCTGAAACTGTCTAATCAGTTTTTGAGCCGGCCCGCGGGATACCACTAAAAAAGTGCTGCGCCGAAATTCGAAATAGCGTAATAATTGGGTTAAATAAGCATTTATTCCCTGACGGGCCAGTTCTTCAGAAACTACAATTACCTTTAGGTGGGCTAAGGAAGGCTTTCTTTCTAAAGTAGCGTTAAGCATGTTTAAACCGGCCAAAATCGAGCGGCACTCCACCGTTATAGTCATGGTTGGCTTCGCCTGCTCTCCGGCGGCACTCCCTCCCTGGCCCATTCCCCCACCGCCCATGCCGCGCGGAACCGCAATTTGCACCGTTAAGGCTAACAAATTTTCTTTTCCTTTGTCCAGCCCTAAAATCATTATGAAAGCTTCTTCATCTACTTCCCGAAAACCCCAGCAACCGGTCTGAAATAATAAACAGATTAATATAAATGAAAACAAGCAAAATTTTCGTTTCATCTTACCTTGCCTCTTTGTTTTTGCCGCCAAAAAGCAAGGAGAAGCAATAAGGCCGGCAGCCCAAAAGCCGGGATGGCCCCAAAAACACGTACAATTTGCGTATCTACCCATACGGCCTCACTGATATTAGCCGGGATGAAGGCTGTGGCCATTGTAATTATCACCACCGGTAAAATAAAGGGCCGATAATAAGGTAGTTTTAACCAGCGGGTAAGAATAAGGCACATCAGATAGCAGCCAAGACTAACTTTAATTAAGCAGGCTAAAACCCAAAGGGGAACAAAAATTGATTCTAGCCGCTGAATAAAGCGGCCAAAATATATCAGCCGGGAAGTTTCAAAGATAGGCAAAGACATTTCCTGAAATACTGGAACCGGGAAAACCAGTTGGGTGGTGAAAAGGGTAAAGGCCATTATTAAACCGCTTAAAAAAAGACCGGTTAAACTTACTGAACGCACGGCGCCTTTAGGCAAAGAAGGATAAATTACCGCCAGCAAGAGCACTTCCGCAAAAAGAGAGCTTCTTTTTAAACCTTCAAAAAGTATTTCTTTTAAACCCGGGCCCCCTAAAGGAAAAAGGTAATCCGGTTGCCAGTAAGGAAAAGGCAAAAATTGGACCAAAAGAAGCAAAAAAACAATAATAAAGCCAGTTATCCAAACACTGCGGTTAATGGCTTCCAAACCAAGGTAGCAGGCTACGGCCGCCCCAATCAAAAGCATCACCATAGCTACGCTTAAAGGTAAATTATTTAAGCTTACGGTTATGGTACGTTCCGCATATTGACGTAAGATTAAACTGGTAATAACCAGGAAGGTAAGGAAAATAATTATGGTAAAAAAAGCATTGCCTATTGGGCCCAGCAACTCTTCCCCAATTTCAATAATACTCTTTTCGGGGTACCTTTCCAGTAAAATTACCGTGGGAAGAAAAACAACCGCCGCCACCAAAGTAGCTACCAGGAGAACTAACCAGGCGGCCGTCTGTCCTTTATAGGCTAAAACGGCCGGAAAGGTCAGGAACAACTCGGTAATTAACGCCATTGTAACCAGCATGACGGCCTCTTTTAGCTCTATTTTATTTTCCCGACGCATTAGAATTCCCCTTTTTTGGCTGATTTATCCATTTACGGCTTACTTTAGGCTGCCTCTGTTTACGCTGCGGCTTAAGAAAACCTGGGCGCTCTTCTTGCTTCCACACCGGCCCCCTGATGAATACATCGGCGGTGGCCTGTTTAATTGTAGCCAGGGGAGCTAAAAAGGGTACACCAAAAGATTTAATCCCGGATAAAAGAACAAGTTGGATATAAATCCCAACTACCAACCCCCAAATACCAAAAATTGCTCCCAGGAAGATATAGATAAATTGCAGCAGGCGAACGCTAAAATTAAGGATATAATTAGGTACGGCAAAGCTGCCAATAGCGGTAACGGCCACCACAATAATTAAAATAGGGCTGATAATATTTGCGGCCACCGCAGCCTGACCTAAAATTAATGCCCCTACAATGCTTAAAGTAGGGCCAATCAAACCAGGAATGCGAATGCCTGCCTCCCGGATAAGTTCAAAGACAAACTCCATTACTAATAATTCTACGACCGAGGGAAAAGGAACATTTTCACGGGCCGCGGCAATAGACATGAGCAAATCCGTAGGAATCATTTCATGGTGGTAACCAATAACGGCTATATAAATACCGGGTAGGAAGGTAGCCATAAAAAAGCCAAACAAACGGATAAATCTTAAAATAGTACCGTAGGGCCAACGAATATAGGCGTCTTCGGCCGTATGAAAAAGAGCAAAAAAGGTGGCCGGAACAAGTAAAGCAAAGGGATTTCCTTCCAGCAAAAGGGCCACCTGGCCTTCGGTAAGTCCGGCCACTACGCGATCCGGCCTTTCTGTGGTCAGGATTTGAGGAACAAAACCAAAGGTATTATCCTCAATAAACTGCTCTAAGACGCCGCTTTCCCCTACGTAATCAGTGGCAAGGTGGTTAAGACGGTTTTTAACTTCCGCCGCCAGTTTAGGGTCGGTTAAGCCATTGACGTACATTACGGCGCAGTTAAGCCGACTAAGACGACCTATTTTAATAAACTCCGTCACCAAATCAGGAGAATGAAAGGAACGGCGAATTAAAGCCGTATTGACCCGCAGAGTTTCGGTAAAACCCTCCTGGGGACCCCGGATAACCAGTTCCGCAGTAGGCCGGCTAACCGTACGATGCTCCCATCCTTTTGTTTCCACAAAAATTGCTTTAGGACAAAAATCAATTAAAATAGCCGTCGAACCATCTAAAATAGCGTCAACTACCGTATTAAGGTCATCGGTTGTTTCAGCCTGGTTGCCAGGTAAAAGACGGGTCATGATGGTTTCCAGCAGGGTGGGTCCAGGGTCTAAACGCAAACGGGATAAAAACATTAAGGGCTCTAAAACGTGGCTGTTCTGTAAATTTCGGTCGGTTAACCCATCAACAAAAATAAGGGCGGCGGTTACCGGCGGGTTTGTCCCAATGGAAAAATCACGAAAAACAATATCCCTGTTTTGGGGCAGGTGAAATATTTCCTTTAACCGGGTAATATTCACCTCCAGGCTGGCCGCTATTTTCTTTTGGGCTATTTCGGTTTTTGTTTTAGGCGCGTGAAACTTAGGCCAGGCCGCCGCCCTTACCGGAAGACGAAAACGGCTTTTGGGCTCCCGGGAGGGCATTTCGGGGGAGGGGGATAATGGTAGTAATTCAGTCTCTTTTTCGGCTCTTGTTTTTTCCTTCGGCTGATCTTTTTTTTCTTTTTGTCCTAGTTGTCCTGGCGGTGTTTCCTGTTCCCCGGCTTGTTCTACGGGCGCTTGAAAGGTAAACAACTCTTTGAGGCCCGACCAAAAAGCCATCCTTTTTCCTCCGTTTAACGAAAATATCCTTTAGGAGGTAGGATAGCCAAAATAAGCAGAAATTATGAAGTTAAGCTGTTAATTACCGTTTGCTTCATCCCGGCCGGGTCTATAACCAGGGTATGACGAACTGTTTTTTGGGCCAGATTTTTTAGTCCGGGCGGGATTTCTAAACCGGTAGTCCGGGCCAGTACATCTAATAGCTCAAAAGCACTTTTATTTTGGGTTGCTTTCTCACCCAAAATTGCTTTAACCACGTGGGGACAGAATTTAAAAGGGCTGGCCGTAGAAACAAGAACTGTTTTACTTGCGTCGCCGGTTTGGGAAAAATACTTAGCGTAAACATTTTTGCCCACCGCGGTGTGTGGATCCAGGACATAATCGTACTGCCGGTAAGTATCCTTAATGGTGGTTAATGTTTCCTCATCAGTGGCAAAATCAGACCAAAAAATAGCCTTTACCTTTTCTAAAACGTCATTATCCACCTGAAAGCGGCCTTTTTCCTGCAAATCAGTCATCCACTTTTCTACTTTAACCGCCTTATGGCCGGTAACTTCGTAAAGTAAGCGCTCCAGGTTGCTGGCCACCAGAATATCCATGGAAGGAGAAATGGTCTGGTAAAAAATCCGGTTGCGGTCATAAAACCCGGTACGGATAAAATCGGCCAACACGTTATTTTGGTTGGTGGCGCAAATTAATTTTCGAACAGGTAAACCCATTTGCCGGGCGTAAAAAGCCGCTAAAATATTACCAAAATTTCCGGTTGGAACCACAAAATTTATTTCTTCCGGAGGAGTTATTTCCCCCTGTTTTTGTAAATCCAGGTAAGCCGAAAAATAATAAACAATTTGCGGTACCAGCCTTCCCCAGTTAATAGAGTTGGCCGAAGAAAAACAGCAGGGACTTTCGGGAAGCAAATAAGGCATCTCCTTAAAAATTTCCTTTACCCCTCTTTGAGTCTGGTCAAAATTACCCCTTACGGCCACCACCCGGACATTGCTTCCTTCCTGGGTAACCATTTGCAACTCCTGTATTTTACTGACCCCTTCGGCCGGGTAAAAAACAATAATTTTTGTTCCTTCAACGTCCTTAAATCCTTCCAGGGCCGCCTTTCCGGTATCTCCGGAGGTAGCGACCAAAATAGCTATTTTTTTATCTTCTCCTGTTTTAGTCACCGCGTAGTGAAGAAGATAAGGCAGTATTTGCAGGGCAAAGTCCTTAAAAGCCCCGGTGGGCCCGTGCCATAATTCTAAAAGGTAGAGCCCGGCGTTTAATTTTTTTACGGGAGCAATTTTAGGACCGGGGAAATTTTTTTGGTGGTAAGATCCGGTAATGCTTTCCTTTAATTGGGCCGGAGTAAAATCCGTCAGAAATAAATTTAAAATATAAAGAGCCCGTTCTTGATAACTTACTCCAACTAAACCATTAAGCTGTTGTTTAGTTATATGGATAGGGACAGAGGGCACAAAGAGTCCTCCGTCAGGAGCCATCCCTGACTTAATTGCTCTAGCCGCACTAAAAGAATGAATTTTTCCTCTGGTGCTTTCGTATAACAAATAAAAGGTCACTCCTATCTCAATTTTTTAGACAGAGGAACCGTCCCCTTGTCTTCCCCTTTAGTCTAATAACTTTCTTATATCATAGTCTTTATTTTCAAGCAATGATTTAAGCGGTAAATTTTTTTCCGGTAAATAAATAGTCCAATTTTTACCTAGTAATTTTATTTGATACACGCCGGAAGATGTTTTTTCTATCTGGCCAAATTTAAGTGGCTCTTTTAACTGTAAAGTATCATTCAGCGCACCAAGGGATACCTGAACTCCAAAAACCACCATCCCAAAAAAAAGCCCAAAAGAGGCCCCCCAGAAAAACTTGTTTTGCTCCATTATCTCCCTTAAACCCCCCTTTTAAGGAAGTTTACCCTATCTAAAGGTTTTTTATTAATTATACTTTTAAAAGCTATGTCGGAATATAACTTAATTTGTTGGAAAATAAAGTTATAAATATTTAAGATTTAAAAGGTTTTACTTAAAATTTAGCGAAATATATACATACCATCACATATCTTTATCTGGCATAACAAGAAAGGCTGTTTCTTTTGAAAATGTTACCCTGGCCGGAGATACCCGTGATCTTTTTTGGCGGGCAAGCTTTAGCTGTCTTAATCCTCACCCTATATTTTAGCTTTTTTGCTCAACTCCTAGCGTTAAAATGGGCGATCATAATCTTCGTCTTAATTTTGTTTAACCTCTTTTTTACTTTAGAAACCTTAAAAATAATCAAATTAAGCCGGCTGCAAAAAAACTTGTTTGAATCGCAAGAAGAAAAACTAAAGACTTTAAATGACGTTAATAATTATATTCGCGCCCAGCGCCATGACTACTTAAATCACATCCAAACTATTTACGGCTTGCTTCAAATTGGTCATACTGAAGCGGCCAGTGAATATTTAACTGAAATTGTATCTGAGGCGCGCTTTGCTTCCCAAATTATGTTTCTGAAAAAACCCGAGGTAAATGCACTCCTTCAAAGAAAAACAGTTCAAGCGCGCAACCAAGGAATTGCCTTTGAATTAAATATTCAAACTGATTTAACGTACCTTAGGGCTTCTGCTTATGACTTAAACCGCATTTTAGGGAATTTAATAGATAACGCCTTCGAAGCAGTAGTCCTGCTGCATCCTGACCAACGGCAGGTTAAAATAGAAATATATAATGATGAATCTTATTACGGTATTAAGGTAATTAATACTGGTCCTGAAATTAACCAAAAAGTTATCCAAACTATGTTTGAGCCAGGATTTACTACTAAAGGTGAAGGACGGGGGATGGGTTTGTATATCGTTAAAAATATTGTTGATTTAAATGACGGTGAAATTATGGTTTCCTCTTCGCCGGTAACTTTTGAAGTAAAGTTACCTAAGCGGGGGGGGGTAAATTGGCTTCCAACCAGGTTGACCAAAAACCCTAAAATATGGATTTAAATTCTTTACCATCAATATTATTTCATCCGGCGTACACGAACACCTCGTTCAGTAACAACGAGGAAAGAATGTAAATCATGGGCATAGTTAGTAAGAATGTGTTGAAGCCAGGTACGTTTATTTTCGAGGGTTTCTATCCCTAATCTAAAAAGAATAACGCCAGTGTGAGGTAACCTTCGGCGAAAAATAAGCTCACCAAAATCACGGTCGTTAGTAATAAGGATACGTTGTTCTCGATAGGCAATATCCAATACTTCATGGTCTTTAAGAGCATGTGGATAATCATGAGCTATAGCAGTTACGTCGTGGCCAATTTCTTTAAGATAAGAAGCAAGTGGAAAGTCAGCACTTTCATCTAAAAGAAACTTCATATCGTAGCGCCCTGTGATTGAACTGAAATAGGATAAACATCCTCTCCCTCTACTAAAGCATACGCGTACTCAAGACATGCCTTAACATCCTCAAGGGTGAGACGGGGATATGCTTTAAAGAGTGAATTAAGCTCAAAATCTTGGGAAAGGCGCTTAAGAACCAACTCGACAGGGATGCGCGTTCCTTTAATCACTGGTTTTCCAGCGAGAATTTCTGGATCAATAATAATACGATTCTGGTAAACTGGTTGTTCCTTAGCCATGTTTAACTTATACCCCCCTCAATTACTTTAACTTCTTAAAATCCCGTAATGGCCACTTCATCACGGTCTAATTTGTAACGGAGGTTTTGGGCAAACTGCGTTACAACAGGGTCATTACCGGCTGCTCTTTCTATCTGACGCAACAGGTCTATTTCCCGTCTGAGTAAAGAAAAAATATCCCCCTCTTGGAGCTTGCTTAAATTCAGCAACGTGGCAAAAGAGGCGCCTTCATACCAGGCGTAAGCCAACGGCCCCGGTAGCGGTGACCACAGACAAAAATGTTCGGGTACTCCATGGCGCAAAAGATAATTTTTTATGGCCGTTATCTGTTTTAACGGGATACTTCCTTTTACTGCTCTTTCTTCGCGTCCTGGCTGATAATCTACCCCAGCCAGGATGGCCGCTGCTTCGGCAGAAGATACCTCTAAAAAAAGCCCGGAAAAAATTAATTCCGTAACTAAAATTTCCTGAACGTGGATATTTAAAGCAAACAGTCCCCGTGGTAACAATTCCCGCCCTTTAACAAAACCCAACCGTCGCAGCAGTTCTAATACCTGCGTAAATTCCTGCTCATATTCCCGGCTATTTTTACTCAGGTAGTTGGCCTGCCGGTTAAAGAAATTTATTTTCTCGGTAATTTTTTTTATTCTTTTTTCGGTCCGACAGCATATTTTATCGTTACATTTCTGGCGTTCGTTCTTCAAAAGAGAATAAATCTCTTTCTTTCTTTCCCTAGCCATAAGGGAATGCCGGTTTTTACGCCGCGAGAGGTAATTTAATTCCTGCCGTAATTTTAGGCGCTGAAGCTGACAGGCGGGGGTCCGGCGGACAGCACAAAAAACCTCTTCTTGCCTAGCCAATTCAGCTTCCGACTTTAATATTTCTTGTTTTATATGGCTCATTTCTTTATTGTTTTGATAAGCCGCCAGGTTTTGTTCTAAAAATGTTTTAATTTCCGCTTCATTTTTCCAGTGTAAAAGGTTTAAAACCGTGTTGGGAGTGACCGTTAGGCGACCCTGAACTGGCTCTATTTTGTCTTCCTCATAAAAAGCCATTTGCTCCGGAAAGCGCTGGTCCAGGCAAACAAACACCCGTCCTACTTCATCATAACCCCGCCGCCCGGAGCGGCCGGCCATTTGAAAAAATTCCCGGTTATGCAAATTACGAAACACCTGACCGTCCCATTTACGACAAGAATCAAAAATGGTGCTGGCGGCTGGAAAATTAACGCCTACGGCAAAAGTTTCCGTACAAAACAAAACGTAAGTCAAACGGGACTCATAAAGCCGCTCCACTAAATCCTTCAGGGCCGGGGATAAACCGGCGTGGTGGTAGCCAATACCTTGATAGAGAAACCGTCGCAAATTTTCCCGCCGCAAGTTAAATAAACCAGGATTTTTTTCCTCTGCTTGGCGGATAAACTGCCTTGTTTTTTGTTTTTCCTCCATGTTTAGAAAGTC
The DNA here is from genome assembly GCA_000681355.2 of Peptococcaceae bacterium SCADC1_2_3. GTDB lineage: Bacteria > Bacillota > Desulfotomaculia > Desulfotomaculales > Nap2-2B > SCADC1-2-3. The sequence goes on along the minus strand of JJNX02000010.1, from coordinate 18,263 downwards.
CCACTGCCTGCTTAGTTCTTCGGCCAGTACTTCAGTTCGCCGGCGTCCAAAGGTAAAATAAAGAGACGGTAAATGCTCCTGAATAACTTCAATTACTTCCGTGCAGGAAATTTGTGGTTCAAGGTTCGCTAAAACTTTACTCATTCTTTTTTTCCTCGCGGTAGCGTTCTTTACGCGCGTCTGATTGGGCTTTTATTTCCGCTTGTGCTTCGGCAGCCGTTAAAATATTTCCGTGATGACCAATCCAGTTAGTTTTTAAGGGCACAGCCCGCTTCTTTTCTACAATAACCTTTACCTCATCATGACGAACTTCTTTTATCCAGGCCGCAATCTCATAAATATTGGGAATAGTGGCGGACAACCCCAAAAGCCTAAGGTGTAAAGGAGCAAAAATTATACTTTCTTCCCACACCGTACCCCGGTCAGGATCATCCAGATAATGCATTTCATCAAAAATAACGTGGGAAATGTTTTGCAGTTCATCAGGCTGGGCAAAACACCAGTTACGAAAGATTTCAGTAGTCATTACCAGCACAGGCGCCCTTTCATTAATTGATAAATCGCCGGTAATAAGACCTACCTTATCCCGCCCAAACAAGGCGCCAAAATCACGGTACTTTTGGTTGGATAAAGCTTTAATGGGGGAAGTATAAATAACCCCTTTTTCTTTGGTTAAAACATCGGCCAGTAATTTTTCCGCAATTAAAGTTTTTCCTGTTCCGGTTGGGGCAGCTACGATAACGGATGAGCCAGACCTTAAAGCCATAATGGCTCTTTCTTGAAAATAATCTAACTTTAACTCTTTTTGGAGAGAAGGGTTATTTAATTTGGGGCGGTAAAAAAACTGCTTTTCCTCTTTTTTCTTTTCTTTAAAGTAGGCCGTTTCAAAAACTCCTTTTTGTCCTTTATATCCTTCATATTTATTATACACCAAAAAATATAACCAAAAAAGCTATTTTTTTAACCATTTAACCAAAGTGCCCGGAAATATAATCAGCCGTTACCTTTTCCTTCGGTTTAACGGCCAATTCCGCCGCGGGACCAAATTCAACCAACTGTCCTAAGAGAAAAAAGCCAATATAGTCTGAAATCCGGAAGGCCTGACCCAAATTATGCGTAACGACTACAATGGTATAAGACTTTTTTAACTCTAACAACAGTTCTTCAATTTTTCCCGTGGAAAGCGGGTCTAAAGCGGAACAGGGTTCATCTAAAAGAATAACCTCCGGCTTTACGGCTAAAAGGCGGGCGATACAAAGTCTTTGCTGCTGTCCACCAGATAAGCTTAAACCCGATTGGTGCAATTTATCTTTCACTTCATCCCAAAGGTTGGCCTGGTTCAGGCTGTTAACTACTATTTCTTCAAGTTTTTTGCCGTTGACACCCCGGTTATGTTCCCTAACCCCAAAAGCCACGTTGTCAAAAACAGACATGGGAAAAGGATTTGGTTGTTGAAAAACCATCCCTACCTTGCGCCGGATTAAAACAATATCGGTATCTTGGGTGTAAATATCCTTTTCGTCAAGCGTTATTTTCCCCTCCTGCCGAAAAGAGCGAATTAAATCATTCATCCGGTTTAAGCAGCGTAAAAAAGTGCTTTTACCGCATCCGGAAGGACCAATTAAACCTACAATTGAATTAGAGGGAATAGCCACATTTACCTTTTTTAAGGCTGGCGTTCTGCCATACCAGGCGCTAAGTTCCCGGGCCTGGAGTTTGGTTTTTTCGTTAACCGTATTTAGCAAGTCATTATTCCTCCTTTAGTTTACCAATCTTACCTATATAATCCACCAGGGTGTTGAGAATTAAAATAATTATGATTAAAACTAATCCCGCCCCAAAAGCTTTATTAGGAGAATTGCCTTCTCCGGCCGGTGAAGAATAATAAATAAAAGAGGTTAAAGTGCTGCCGGTATTTTGTAAAGTATCCCCCCAGTTTTGAGGATACCACCAGGGTTGCGGACCGGTAAGATTCATGCTTCCTCCCAAGCATAACCAAACAATAGCCGTATCGCCGGCAATGCGGCCTATACCCAGAATGGTGCCGGTAATAATACCGGAACGGGCGGCCGGCAAAATTACCCGGCTAATGGTCCGCCACTTACTTACCCCCAAGGCAAAAGCTGCCTCGCGGAAAGTTTGAGGGACTGCTTTAATGGCCTCTTCGCAGGACTTAATTATAAAAGGCAGGATCATTACAGCCATGATAATCCCGCTTACTAGAAAACTTCGGCCAAAAGCTTTTCCTTCCGCTACCCCTTCTACCATGGAGCTAAAAAAAGCTAACTCCGGCAAAGAAAATATTGCCAGGCCAAAAATGGCGTAGACAATGGTAGGAACCCCGGCTAAAACATCTATTCCCATTCGTAAAGCGCCAAAGAGAAAATTATCTTCCGCGTATTCAGCCAGGTAAATTGCGGTAGCCAAGGCCCAAGGAAGGGAGACTATTATTCCCACGGCCGTAAGTAAAATAGTGCCAATCATCGGGGCAAAAATGCCCCCGCTTAATTCTTCCCTTAAGCTGGGCTGAGGGTCCTGGGTAAGAAAAGCCCAGTCTATCGCCCCTATTCCTTTAATAAATAAATAAACAATGATGGCAAAACAAACAGCTAGAATGATAACCCCTGAAAACCAACAGGCGGAAAATCCAAGTAAATTTTCTTTATTTTTAACCGTTTAGTCCACCTCCTTGTTTTTGACCGCGCGCCACCAAACGGGCAAAGAAGCTTAAGATTACGCAAGAAACCAAAAGAAAGGCCCCGCAGGCAAAAAGAGCTGACTCGCAGGTAGGGACCCCCATTCCTTCCGCATTATCCACAACGGTGGAAGCTAAAGTACGTAAAGGTTCTAAGAAAAATACCGGGCCATGGCTTGGGTTAGGAATATTCGCCACGCTGCCGGTAACCATGGAAAGGGCAATAGCTTCCCCAATAGCCCGTCCTGTAGCTAAAATGGCCCCCGCGATAATGCCTTTTTTGGCCACCGGCAGCATAATTTTAATAATTGTCCGCCAGTGGGAGACCCCCAGGGCTAAAGAACCTTCTTTGTAAGCTTTCGGCACCACCCGCAGGGCATCGGCGGCTAAAGCCACAAAAATAGGCACAATCATCATCCCCAATACTAAAATACCGGCCAACAGGCTGGTGCCGTCTAAAGCCGCCACTTTGGCCATTCTTAAAGACATTTCATTAGTTATTAAATGTCGATCAATCCAGGGCACCACCACCAGTAAAGCAACCAGACCGTAAATTACGGAAGGGATGGCCGCCAGTAAACGTACCGTTGATTCTACGGGTTTAAAGAACCAAGGAGGACAAACTTCCACTAAAAAAATGGCGCACCCTAAACCTAAAGGAAGAGTAAAGCAAAGCGCGCCCAGGGTAGTAAAAATAGTGCCGCAAATTAAAGGTAAAGCCCCAAAATGCCAGCTTGGTTCTTTAGCGGTAGCCACCCAGGCCTGGTAAAAGTCCTGGTCCCAACCTCCGGTAAATATAAAAGCCAGGCCGTTTGCCCTAAGTACCGGCCAGGCTTCTTTGGCCACAAAGATAAAAACAAAAAAGATTAGGATGCTGCTTAAAATGGTAAAAAGAAAAAGTCCTTTTTCAATTAAAAATTCTTTTACGGAAGGACTGGAAGCTAAAAAAACCTTAGGGGTAACTATTACTTTTACCTCTTCTTTTATTACCGGGACAGAATCCAAATGATTCATTTTCCCACCTTCTTTACATTTTAATTCTAACAAACTATTGTTAAGATTTTGTTAAGATTTTGTTAAGATTTTGTTAAGATTTTGTTAAGATTTTGTTTATGGTCAATAGCTTAATTTTTTTACTTGTAAGAAAGAGGGAGGTTATGTTATGCTTATTTACAGAGGCCATTAAAAGGAGCGCTTTTAGTGCTTGAACAAATCTCCCTGGAAGGTATTCTAGAAAGAATTGTATATTTTGACCCCGAAAACAATTTTACCGTGGCCAAACTTAAAACCAGGGAACATAAAGACCTCATTACCATAGTCGGAAACTTATTTACCCTTAACCCAGGGCAAACCCTGCAGTTAAAAGGAAAGTGGATTAGGAATAAAAAATTTGGGGAAGAATTTCAGGTGGAAAGCTGTCTACCTCTTCTTCCGGCCACCATAACCGGCATAGAAAAGTATCTGGGTTCTGGTTTAATTAAAGGCATAGGTCCGGTTATGGCCAGGCGGATTATTAACCAGTTTGGGGATAAAACTCTAGATATTATAGAAAATGAAGTGGAAAGTTTGTTAAAAGTGGAGGGAATTGGCCCGTCCCGTTTAAAAAGCATTACCGCCGCCTGGGCCGAACAAAAAGAAATTAAAGAAGTAATGCTCTTTTTATATGATAATAATATTAGTTCCGCCTACGCGGTAAAAATATATAAGGCCTACCGGGAACAGGCTATTTCGATCATGAAAGAAAACCCTTACCGCCTGGCCCTGGACATTAACGGGATTGGCTTTAAAACCGCCGACAAAATAGCCCAAAATCTTGGTTTTGCCTTAAATTCACCCTTGCGAGCGCAAGCAGGATTAATTTATATGCTGCACCAGCACGCAGAAGAAGGGCACGTTTATGTTCCCGTTCCGGAACTATTAAAAAAAACAGAGACAGAATTAGGAATTGAAGACGAGATAAGCTGGGAAGCAATAACCTCACTAATAGCAAAAGAAGAGGTAGTGGCCGAAAAGATTAACGGCACCCAGGTAGTTTACCTTAAACCCTTTTACCTTGCGGAAGTAAGCGTAGCGCAAAAACTGAAAAAACTAAATACAACTCCCAAATCTCCATTATCTATTGACCCGGAGAAGGCTTTACTTTGGGTGCAAAAAGTAAATAAAATAATTTTAGCCGAAAAACAAAGGGAAGCTTTAAGAAAGGCCATTAAAACTAAATTGTTGGTAATAACCGGTGGACCAGGAACAGGAAAAACAACGTTGGTGGCCAGTTTAATTGAAATTTTAGCCAAAAAGGGACAGCAAATAATCTTAGCTTCACCAACCGGCAGGGCGGCTAAAAAACTTTCTCAGGTTACCGGTAAAGAAGCTAAGACCATCCACCGTCTCTTGGAATACAGCCCTAAGGAAAAAGCCTGGAAAAGAAATGAAGAACGTCCTTTAAAAGGTGATTTAATTATCGTTGATGAGGCTTCCATGATTGACCTCATTTTAATGCATCATTTGTTAAAAGCAATACATCCGAAAGCCAGTTTAATTTTAGTCGGGGATGCAGACCAGCTTCCCTCCGTTGGTCCAGGCAATGTTTTAAGAGACATTATTAAGTCCGAAAAAATAGAAGTGGTTTTTTTAAAAGATATTTACCGCCAGGCCCAGGAGAGCTTGATTATTTTAAATGCTCACCGCGTTAACCAGGGTCTGTTTCCCGGTCTAAAGACAAAACAAAAACAACGGGATTTTTATTTCATCCAAGAAGAAGATCCGGAAAAAGTTTTAGAAACAATAAAAATTTTATACCGGCAAAAAATTCCTCAAGCCTTTGGTTTTAACCCTAAAGAAGATATTCAAGTCTTAACTCCAACGCATAAGGGAATTGTGGGGGTGACTAATCTAAATCGAGAATTACAGGCCCTGCTTAATCCACGGCGCCAGGAGATTACCAGCGGAAACAAGGCTTTTTGCCTTGAGGATAAAGTAATGCAAATTAAAAATAACTACGAAAAAGAGGTTTTTAACGGCGATATAGGGCGCGTAGTTAAAATTGACCCGGAAGAACAGGAAATAACAGTTACTTTTGAGACGCAGCAGGTAACATATAACAGTCACGAAATGGAGGAGTTGACCTTAGCTTACGCTATTTCGGTTCATAAGTCCCAGGGCAGCGAATACGCGGCAGTCATTATGCCCCTTCTAACCCAACATTATATAATGCTGCAGCGCAACCTTCTTTATACGGCCATCACCCGGGCCAAAAAGTTAATGGTTTTAATTGGTTCGCCCAAAGCGCTGGCTATAGCCATAAAAAATAACAAGGTAAAAGAAAGATATACTAATTTAAGCCAAAGGTTAAGTTAAACAGCCGTTTTAAATAATAAGTCGTAACTATTCAGGTAGGCACAGAGGAGCAAAGGCACAGAGGAGCAAAGGGAAATGAAAACAGGTTGTTTAGGCTGTAGGCTGTAGGCTGTTAGTCGCGCATAATTTTCTCCTACAGCCTAACTGCCTACAGGCTATCCACCTGAATAGAACGAATGCTTAGCAGTTTAATCAGAAAGTTAAGCAGAAAATAGGCAAAATAACTTTGTGCCTTTGTGCCTTTGCCCCTATGAACCTGAGTAGTTACCAATTTGCAATTTTAAAGAGGGTAGTTTAGTAATGCCTAAAATTCTAGTGGTTGATGATGAAGAAAATATTGTGGAACTACTTAAGTTTAACCTGGAGCGGGAAGGTTTCAAGGTAATCTCAGCCTTTGATGGAAATACGGCTTTAGAAATAGCCCGTAAAGAATCACCTGACCTGGTTATACTTGACGTAATGCTTCCCGGGCGTGATGGTTTGGCGGTATGTAATGCCTTGCGCCAGGATTTAAAATTAGAACATATCCCTATCATTATGCTTAGCGCCCGGGTAGAGGAAATTGACCGGGTAGTTGGCCTGGAAATAGGGGCTGACGATTACGTTACTAAACCTTTCAGTCCCAGGGAACTAACTGCCCGGATAAAAGCTCAGTTAAGGCGGTTAACTAAAGAAAAAGAAAAGGTAAGTACTCCGGCTAAAAAACAATTATTGAATAACGATTTGGTAATTGACCCGGCTTGCCTTGCGGTTACGTTTAAAGGGATAAAACAGGACTTTACCCCAAAAGAATTTGAGCTGTTTTACTTTTTGGTCAGCAACCCCGGAAAAGTATTTACCCGTGAATATTTAGTAGATAAAATTTGGGGTTATGATTTTGCCGGGGATATGCGGATGATTGATGTTCACATCCGGCACATTCGTCACAAATTAGAAAAGTTTCCTGAAATATCACAACTTATTGAAACAATACGGGGGGTTGGCTATCGTTTTAGGGAGGTATTTTAGAAGACATGATTAAAAACAACATCTGGCGGGCAATTATTAATTATTTTTTTATTCTACTAATTTTTTTAGCCATTTTACAATTTTATTTTTTTTACTACCTTAATCTAGGTTGGGCCTTGCTAACGTCGTTTATCTTTGCCCTGGGCTTAGGGTGGATATTATTTAAACAGGTTATTTCTCCGCTAAAAAAAATGAATATGGTCACCAAAGCTATCGGTCAAGGAAATTTAAACCAGGAATTACCCTTCTACGGGCAGAAAGAAATCAGCCAGTTGGCCCAAAACATAAATGATTTGGTGCGGCAACAGAAAAAAGTCCTGGCCCAGATTACCGCTGAAAAAAACCGCATCCAGACTATCTTAAACAGTATGATGGAAGGTGTAATTGCGCTTGATAAGCAGGGTAATATTCTCTTGCTTAATTCAGCGGTAGAAAATTTTTTGGGCATTGCCCAGGAAGCCTATCTGGGTAAAAATATCCTGAGTCTCATCCGCAATTACGACCTAGAAAGGGCCGTAAAACGGGTTTTAAAAAGCGAAAAACCAATAACACAAGAACTTCAACTAATTTATCCTGAACCCAGTTTTTATTATCTCAAGGCCACCCCCTTAAAAAATCAGGAACAAGAAAAAGAAGGAATTGTAATTTTACTAAGAAACATTACCAAAGAAAAAAGACTAGATCAAATGCGCACTGAGTTTGTAGCTAATATTTCACATGAGCTACGCACCCCTCTTACTTCAATTAGCGGTTTTTTAGAAACCTTGCGCGATGGAGCAATAGATGACCCTGCCGCCACCCACCGGATATTAGAAATCATGAGCAAAGAAACCGGCCGGCTGGCAAAACTTATTAACGATTTATTACATCTCTCCAAGATAGAAGAAAGAAGGGTTGTTCACCGGTGGCAGTTAGTGCAGCTAAAAGAAATCATTAACCAGGTAGCCGCTATGTTTCAACCTCAGGCCCAACAAAAATCTTTGAGTTTAACGGTAGAAATGCCGGTTGAACTACCTTGTGTCTCTGGTGACCCTGATTTATTAGCCCAGGTATTAACAAATTTAGTGGATAACGCGATAAAATACACTCCTCCTGACGGGCATGTTTTAATCCGGGCCACAACCGATAAGGATAACGTTCAGGTAGAGGTAAAGGATACCGGAATTGGCATCCCGCCTGAGGACCTGCCCCGTGTTTTTGAGCGCTTTTACCGGGTAGAAAAGGCTAGGGCCCGGGAATTGGGAGGAATTGGCGTAGGCTTAGCTATTGTTAAACATATCATTAAGGCACATGGGGGGAGTATCAAAGCGGAAAGCATACCCCACCAGGGAAGTGCCTTTAAGGTTACCTTACCAACCGAAAAAATAGAGACTGAAGAATAAAATTTACTCCTAAAATCTTTTTTCAGGAGGCAAAATATATGCGGGCCCGTGGTACTTTTGAACAGGAATTAACTGATTTACAGCAGGATATTTTACGGCTGGCCAGTTTAACGGAAGAGACTATTTATGGAGCCGTCCAATTTTTACTGCAGCAAGACGTGGCCGGAGCAAACCAAATAATTTCTGGTGATGTTTTAATTGACAAATTAGCGCAGGAAATCGAAGATAAATGCGTAAAGTTAATCGCTACCCAACAACCGATAGCCTACGATTTACGCCTGGCTATCACTAGCCTTAAATTTCTGGTCAGCTTGGAACGAATGGCCGACTACGCGGTTAATATTGCCCGGGCTACCCTTTATATTTACGGTTACCCCTTAAACAGGCAACTTATGGAATACACCTCTAAAATGAGCCGGGTAGTCCAACAAATGATTAAAGAAGCTTTAGATGCTTATGTCTATAATGATGCTCAAAGGGCGCGCGAAATGTGTTCTTTAGATGATGAGGTTGATTTTATTTCCGCTAAAATATTTCAAGAAGCTGTACGGGCAATGCGGGAAAAGACTCAGCCCCAAATTGTAATTCCGGCCGTTTATTTTTTATTAATCAGTCGCTATCTGGAAAGAATTGCTGATCACGCCACTAATATTGGTGAGGAAGTAATTTTTTTAATCACGGGCGAAAAAAGAGAGCTTAACTAAGCCACCCCCACCCTACCCTCTCCCTAAAAAGGGGAGGGTAGGGTGGGGGTGGCTTAGTTATTGAAACGACAATTACAAAACATTCTAATCGTCAGTAAGATAAAAACGAGTCTGGCAGCCCGGGCACTCAAAATATTCCTCTTCGTTATCCTGCTTTAAACATCCGGTACCAATCTTTTCAATCATATTACCCTGTTCATCTTTTATTTTTTCGTTCATTTCCGGACAATAAATCCAGGTGCGGCATTGGGAACAATAAAAATTTTTTTTAAGCGCGTAAGCTAAACTAACGGTAAGTTTAGTCATTATAACCACTTCCCTACATAATAAATTGGAAATTTAAAATGGAAATTGTAAAATGTAAAATAAAATGGTAAATTGGAAATATAAACATTTAAGAAATAAAAAAAGTTAAATTTACGATTTTCATTTTACAATTTTAATTTTTAATATATACTTTTCTACCCTGGATACGCAAGCGGTTTTGGGCAAAGAGTCTAATGGCGGCCGGGTAAATTTTATGTTCTTGTTCTAAAATTCGAGCCGCTAGCGTTTCAGCCGTATCTTCCGCTAACACCGGCACAACTGCCTGCAAAATAATAGGTCCGGTATCCACCTCTTCATCAACAAAATGCACCGTACAACCGCTAAAACGAACCCCGTGCTCCCAGGCCCGCGCTTGAGCATGTAACCCAGGAAAAGCAGGCAGCAAAGCCGGGTGAATGTTCATAATCCGGTTAGGGAAAGCTTCTAGCATATTTACCCCTAAAACGCGCATATACCCGGCCAAACAAACTATCTCTACCATATATTGCTTAAGGACAGCCGCCACTTTTTCTTCATATTTTTCTTTATTAGAAAAATCTTGAAAGCCAATATAAATAGCCGGGATATTATTAGCGCGGGCTCTTTCTAAAGCAAAAGCATCAGGTTGATCGCTGATTACCACCACTACTTCAGCCGGTATTTCGCCCTTTTTGCCGGCATCTATAATTGCCTGCAGGTTTGAGCCCCTCCCGGAAACTAAAACACCAAGACGCAAAAGAGACATGCTCTTCCTCCTTTAAGCAAATACTACTTCCTTGTTGCCAGGAACTACTTCTCCTACCAGATAAGCCTTTTCTTTTTGCCGGGTAAAATAACTCAACAAGGCTGGTGCCTCCTCGTTCGAAACAATTAAAAGAAAACCAAGACCCAGGTTATATACCCTTTGCATTTCTGCTTCTTTAACCCGGCTAATTTCCTGGATTAAAGAAAAAATAGGAGGAATAGGCCAGGATTGTTTTTTTAATACAACTGCGCATCCCGGCGGTAAAATACGCGGAATATTTTCACGCAAAGCCCCTCCCGTAATATTTACCATACCTAGAATATTAAATTCAGTCTTTTCTAATATAGGCAGCACCAGAGGAACATATATCCGGGTGGGAACTAACATTTCTTCTCCGACAGTCCGTCCTAAAGCGGGGTGGTAGGTATCCACCCGATAACCGGCTTCCTCCAGCAGTACCTTACGGGCCAAAGAATAACCGTTGCTGTGCAGGCCGGTAGAGGGAAGACCAATTATCCTGTCTCCTGGTTTAATCCTTGAGCCGTTTACAATTTTAGCCCTCTCCGCTACCCCAACCACAAAACCGGCCAGGTCATATTCTTCAGGAGAATAAATACCCGGCATTTCCGCCGTTTCTCCCCCAAGTAAAGCACATCCTGCCTGCCGGCAACCTTCGGCTACCCCGGCTACAATGGCGGCTACTTTTTCCGGAACTAATTTTCCCACCGCCAGATAATCTAAAAAAAACAAGGGTTCTGCTCCTTGAACCAGGATGTCGTTAACGCACATAGCTACAGCATCAATACCAATAGAGCTATGACGGTTCATTAAAACGGCAACTTTTAATTTAGTACCCACCCCATCAGTACTGGCCACTAATACTGGTTTTTGGTAACGGGCAAGATCCAAAGCAAATAGTCCACTGAAACCACCCAGGTTACTTAAAACCTCTGGACGAAAAGTACTTTGAGCAATTGGCCGGATTAAATTAACGGTCCGGTTACCTGCATCAATATCTACCCCACTATGGACATAGGTTAAATTCTTTTCCATGTAATGGGGACGGATTTGTTGACAGCGGACGACCGCGTATGTTAAACCTTTTTCAGTTCCGGTCATATTTATTATCAGTTGTCAACAGAACCGTCCCCTTCCCTCCCCGTTAAAATTCTAATTTTTGGGTGCTATCAAGATCAGCACTTTCTAACGCTACCGGATAATCTCCCGAATAACAGGCGGTACAAAAACTGTCCTTTTTACTGTCAAATATATCCAGAAGAGAATTTAAGCTTAAGTAATGTAAACCATCAACGGTAATCCGTTGCCTAATTTCTTCTAAGGACATTTGAGCCGCCAGTAGTTCTTTTTCGTTTGAGGTATCTATGCCGTAATAACAGGCATGAACAACGGGAGGAGAACTAAGGCACAGGTGAATTTCTCTTGCGCCGCACTCCCGCAACATGCCTACGATCTTTTTACTGGTTGTCCCCCGAACCAAAGAATCGTCTACCAAGACTATTCGCTTTCCGGCCAACAAATCCCGGACCGGGTTTAATTTTAGCCTTACCCCTATATCACGCGTTTCTTGACAGGGTTGGATAAAAGTACGCCCTACATAACGATTTTTCATTAACCCTTCCTCAAAAGAAATACCTGAAGCCTCAGCGTATCCTAAAGCAGCCGAAGTACCAGAATCAGGTACAGGAATTACTAAGTCGGCTTTTACCGGGTATTCCTGCGCCAGGCGGCGCCCCATTTCGCGACGCACCCGCTTAACGTTAAAACCGTCTATATTACTGTCAGGCCGGGCAAAGTAAATATATTCAAAAATACAATGTGCCCGCCGCCGGCTGCTTACACCCTGGATAGAAGTCAAACCATGTTCATTAATAGTTACTATTTCTCCCGGGGCTACATCGCGAAGAAAACTTGCTCCTATAATATCTAAAGCACAAGATTCAGAAACCACTACATAATTACCATTTAAAACACCCAGGCACAAAGGACGAAAACCATGAGCATCGCGCACGGCAAACAAATTCTTTTCCGTAAGAATTACCAGCGAATAAGCTCCTTCTAAATCTTGCATACACCTGATTAAAGCTTCTTCCATGCTAATGCTGGCCTGACTGTAACGGGCAAGTAAATTTACAATTATTTCACTATCTGTCGTAGACTGAAAAATTGCCCCGCTTGAGGTTAATCTTTGGTATAATTCATGAGTATTGGTAATATTTCCGTTATGAGCTAAGCCTAACATTCCCCCGGCATACCGGAACACTAAAGGTTGGGCATTCACCAGTTGACTTGCCCCCGTGGTGGAATAACGCACGTGACCAATTGCCGCCCTACCTTGCAGCCTATCTAAGTCGCTATTTCCAAAAACCTCGGAAACTAATCCCATTCCTTTTTGAACGTGTATTTTGTTATCATCTAAAATGGCAATTCCTGCACTTTCCTGGCCCCGGTGCTGAAGCGCAAAAATGCCATAATAAGTAAGCCTAGCCACGTTCAAACCTGGCCCGTAAACACCAAAAACACCGCATTTTTCCCGCGGCTTTCTCCCCTCCATCATTATATCTCCCCCCTGAAAAAAACCGGTGCTAATTAACGCTCTAAATATCCGAAATCTGTAAAAAAATTGTTTCTATGTTCAAACTTCTAATTTCACCCACAGGCTTCGGGCAGGCAGGATGCCTACCCTACGAGCCTGTGCCACTAAAATGTCTGGCCACAAATTTCCTATAAACCAAAACGCTGGTAAATTTCGTCCACGTAACGCAGATAATAGTTAACCTCAAATAAATTTCCTATTTCCTCAGTTGTTAAGCAAGCTGTAATTTGAGGATCGTTTTTAATGAGCGTACAAAAATCTTTTTTTTCCTGCCAAGAACGAAAGGCATTACCCTGCGTAGCAGCATAAGCCTGTTCCCGGCTTAAGCCTTTTTCCACTAAGGCCAGCAAAACCCGCTGGGAAAAAATTACACCGCGGGTAAGTTCCAGGTTACGGCGCATATTTTCGGGATAAACCTGTAAGTTTTTTATAATTAAGATAAATTTATGCAGCATATAATCAAGGGCAATGGTGCTGTCAGGAATAATTACCCGTTCTGCTGAAGAATGGGAAATATCGCGTTCGTGCCATAAAGCCATATTCTCCATAGCCACCAGGGCGTTGCTCCGCAACAAGCGGGCCAGACCACTTATTCTTTCGGCCGTAACAGGATTACGTTTATGCGGCATTGCCGAAGAACCCTTTTGTCCCTTAGTAAAATATTCTTCCACCTCGTAAAGCTCTGTGCGCTGCAAGTTACGTATTTCTACGGCAAACTTATCCAAGGAGCTGCCTATAATTCCAAGTGTAGTTACGTATTCGGCGTGGCGGTCGCGCTGCAGGACCTGGGTGGATAAACGACTGGGCCGTAAGCCCAGTTGATTGCAAACGTGAATTTCTACCTGAGGGTTAATATTAGCGTACGTACCAACAGCGCCAGAAATCTTGCCTACCCTGATGGTTTCCACGGCCCGTTGCATTCTTTCAAGGTTTCGTTCTGTTTCCGCTAACCATAAAAGCATTTTTAAGCCAAAAGTAATTGGTTCCGCGTGAACACCATGAGTACGCCCAATCATTATTGTTTGCCGATGCTGCTGGGCCAATTTTAAAAGAATGTCCCTTAATTCCTTCAGCCGTTTTAAAATTTGTTCTCCGGCTTCCTTCATTTGAACGGCTAAAGCAGTATCTAAAATATCGGAAGAGGTTAAACCCAAATGCAGATATTTTGCTGCCTCGCCAACGTATTCACCTACGCTAGTTAAAAAAGCAATAACGTCATGATTAACCACCGTTTCTATTTCCTCAATCCGCGCCACGTCAAAGTTAGCCCGCTCTTTTATTTGTATTAGAGCCTCTTCCGGAACTAACCCCTGTTGCGAGAGAGCCTCAGTAGCGAATACTTCTATTTCCAGCCATTTGCGAAACTTGTTTTCCAAGGACCAGATTTTCTTCATCTCCGGCAAAGTATAACGCTCAATCATCCACCTTTACCTCCTGGAATTAATTGCCTGTTTCAAGACCCAAATAATAACCTTCTACCCCCAATTTAGTTAATCGTTCTGCTTTAGCCTCTACCTCCCTAGCCAGTTTAGCCTTATAATTTTCTATTTTAACCCTTACTGCCGGCTCACTAACCCCAATGATTTGAGCCGCTAATATGGCGGCATTTTTTGCCCCGTTAATGGCCACTGTGGCCACAGGAACACCGGCAGGCATTTGCACCATTGAAAATAAAGCATCTAAACCATTTAAAGAATCATTCTTAACAGGCACCCCAATAACAGGTAAAGGCGTGTAGGCAGCAATAACCCCAGGTAAATGAGCTGCTCCTCCGGCGCCCGCTATAATTACTGATAAACCGCGGTCTACCGCGCCTTTGGCGTAAACAATAGTTTTTTCCAGCGAACGGTGAGCAGAAGTAATAATTATTTCGCTGGGAATATCAAACTCGTTCATCGTATCCCAGGCTTTACGCATTACAGGTAAGTCAGAATCGCTGCCCATAACTATTCCCACCAGCGGACGTAACATAATATACCCTCGCTTCTAAACTAAAATTAAAAATTGTAAAATATAAAATATAAATATTCGTAACTACTCAGGCACATAGGTCTAAACAGTGAGGGCTAGCTAAATCCTAAATCCTAAATCCTAAATCCTAAAGAGATCTGCAAGTCTGGCAAAAAACTTTACCCCTCTGTGCCTTTGCCCCTATTACTCCCATTCAATAGTAGCCGGGGGCTTAGAAGTAATATCATAAACTACCCGGTTAACCCCGGCCACTTCGTTCACAATCCGGTTAGAAATACGCTCCAACACGGGGTAAGGCAACCTGACCCAATCAGCCGTCATGCCGTCAAGGCTTTGAACCACCCGTATGGCTACGGTATGAAAATAAGTACGTTCATCCCCCATAACCCCTACACTACGTACATCAGGTAAAACAGCAAATGATTGCCACACTTCCCGCTTGAGCCCGGCGCGTTGGATTTCTTTGTTTACAATGGCGTCGGCCTCTTGCAGCAAGGCTATTTTTTCGGCTGTCGCTTCACCCAGGATACGCACGGCTAAACCAGGCCCTGGAAATGGCTGGCGCCAAACTATTTCCTCCGGTAACCCTAATTCCTCCCCTAAAACCCGGACCTCATCTTTAAAGAGCCAGCGTAAGGGCTCAATAAGCTGCAAGTTCATTTTTTCCGGCAAACCCCCCACATTGTGGTGCGATTTAATTGTAACTGCCGTTGCGGTACCGCTTTCTATTACGTCCGGGTAAAGAGTCCCCTGGGCTAAAAAATCCACCTTTCCTAATTTGGCGGCTTCTTCTTCAAAAACACAAATAAATTCTTCCCCAATAATCTTTCTTTTTTGCTCTGGATCGGTAATTCCAGATAGGCGGCTTAAAAAGCGTTCTTTTGCCTCGACATACACCAGATTAAGGTGAAACTGCTTTCCATAAGTTTCTAATACCTGTTTCGCTTCCCCTTTTCTTAACAAGCCGTGATTAACAAAAATGCTGGTACACTGATAACTTACGGCCCGGTGGAGCAGCAAGGCAGTTACGGTAGAATCCACTCCCCCGCTTAAAGCACAAATTACTTTTCCTTGACCAACTTGAGCTGAAATTTCGGCGCATGTGTTATCAATAAAAGAGCGCATGGTCCACAAACCTGTACAACCACATATATCATAAAGAAAATTTTGCAGTATCTCCTGTCCCCGCGGCGTATGTTTAACTTCCGGGTGAAACTGGACGGCATACAGTTTTTTTTCCTGGTGGGCCATAGCCGCTACCTTTGAAAAGGCGGTTTGCGCTAAAATTTTACATCCCGGGGGCGGTTTTTCTACCCGGTCACCGTGGCTCATCCAGCATACTTGCGAAGAACCCATGTTTTGTAACAAAATGTCTGGCTCCAAAATTTCCAGGGTTGTTCTCCCGTATTCACGATATTCGGCTGAAACCACTACCCCCCCTAATTGTACGCTCATAAGCTGCATTCCGTAACATATACCTAAAATTGGAATCCCCAAATCATAAAGTTGCGGATCGCACACCGGGGCTCCAGGTTGATAAACGCTGGCCGGTCCTCCCGATAAAATAATACCGCGGGGGCTCAATGCGGTAAGCTCATCTAACGGGATATTATAGGGGAGCATTTCACAAAAAACCTTGCTCTCCCGAATTCGCCGGGCAATAAGATGACTGTATTGTCCGCCAAAATCCAGCACTATTACTAATTCCTGACTGGGCGCAGCCATGCCTACCTTCTCCCTTTTAATTTATACCTCAATTATAAAAATATCCCGCAGGTTACGGTATTTTTCCTGATAGTCCAATCCGTAACCAACCAAAAACGCGTCGGGCACCACAAAACCCACATAATCTGCCTTTAACGGCACTTCACGACGCGCCGGCTTGTCCAGCAAGGTACAAATTTTTACTTCTTTTGGCTCACGGGCCAGGAAGCGCTCTTTTAAATAGTGCAAGGTTAGGCCCGTATCCACTATATCTTCAATAATAAGAACCTGTTTATTAGTTATGCTCTGCCCTGTATCCTTTATAATTTGCACCACTCCGGAAGACTGACTGGAAAAACCATAACTTGAGACGGCAACAAAATCCACCTTCACCGGGATAGTCAGGCTGCGCACTAAGTCAGCCATAAAAATAAAGGCCCCTTTTAAAACGCCAACCACCATTACTTCCTGATCAAGATAAGCTAAAGAAATCTCTTTTCCCAATTGTTCTATCCGGTGCTTTATTTTTTCTTCGGTTAAAAATATCTTTTTCCTTGACAAAGCATTTTCTCCTAATCAAATGTTTACAAACTTATTATACTACCAGGTTAATTATTTGAGCAAGAATAAATGCTGAATTTGTCACTCGTAAACACAATTTTATTAAATAGAGGGAGATTTAAGCTCAAATTTTTGGTTAAAATCCCATAATTTAATTTTAACCTTAATTGTTTGTTTAGGCGCGGTTTTTTTTATTTCTAAAACAGTCTGATAAATCCGGCGCTCACCAGGTTTCAACCAATATCTTCCTTGATAATTTGCTTCTTTTAAACCCGGAAGGTCTTTTTGGAGCACTGGTTGACCTTCTAAAATTAACATTTTTCCACGGGCTAATTTCTCCCGGCCCTTATAACGAACACTTAAGACCTGTTTATAGGTTAAAAGGTCAAGAGGACTAAATTCCATAACTAATAAATTTAACTTATCTATTTTACTTTTTTCAAACATAATCCATTTTTTAGTCCAAATATCTTTCATATAGATTACCTCGCCCAGACGAATAAATTCTACTTCGCTTTTGTATATATTTCCCTTGAGGTGTACTTTGTCCGGTTTTATTAATTGACCATTTACCCGACTTAATACTTGATCATTTAATTTAACTTCTAGTTGATAACTAATGCTTTGGCTGGCCAGGGTTTTTTGCAGGGACATACCAAGTATATCTCCCGGAGCAATTTTACGCGCGGAAAATAAATAAAAAAGAGCGTAAACAAAAATAAGCAAAAAAATAACTCCCCCTACGGTGGTATAAGCCAATTTTTGGGGTATTTTCATTTTCAAATCCTCCTCTTTCAATTAAAGACCTTAAAAAATCATACGGTAAAACAATTAAAAATATACTAATTTTTATTGACAACCATAATTAAACCGGAGTATAATTTGAAACAAGCGAATATTTTGGTCTTTTTGGTTTTTGAGGTAGCTCAGGGTTAAAATTAAAATGGAGGTTAAAAAATGGCTCTAACCCAGCGGCGAAAAGAGTTCTTGCTTAAAATTATTAAACTGTATGAAGCAACCAATTACCCGGTGCATTACGTTACGGTAGCTCAAAGCTTAGGGGTCAGTAAATGGACGGCTTACGATATGCTCAGAGAATTAATTAAGGCCGGTTACTTAACCATGAGTTACTCGGTCAGCCGGCAGGAGCGCAGCCCGGGACGCTCAATGGTACTGTTTTTACCCACGACCAAAGCTTTAAATTTGTTTCAAACCAAAC
>JJNX02000009.1 GCA_000681355.2 Peptococcaceae bacterium SCADC1_2_3 | reverse complement strand
TGCATTTCTTCTGGTAGACTTATTTTCAATGGTGTACCCTCCTTTAGTTATTTTGGTGAATTTGTCTATTTAAAGGGTACGCCATTTTTGCTTAAAATCCTTTTTACACAATCAATTTTACGCTACCTCTTTAGCCAGGTTTACGGTAAGTGGACCGGCTGTTAATACGGCTACTTTAGGTTTTGCCCCTTCCTTAACTTCCAGGTGGGTTACTGTTTCTCCTTTCCGGTAAAAGGTTACCGGCTTCACCTGATAAAAGCCATAGTTAAGTAAATTAATGGCGTCAAGGTAGCGATTTTGACAGTTTAAAACCACCGCGATAAGGCGGCGTTCTTTTTTTGTGGCGGAAGCAATTAAACAATTACCAGCCCTTGCGGTAGTGCCTGTTTTTACCCCGTCAATTCCTGGATAGGCTTCCGTTCGCACTAACATATTTGTGTTGCTTATTATTTCCTGGCGTTTTTTATTATCCCAGTAAACAATGGCTTCTTTTGTTCGGACCAGTTCAGCAAGTTTAGGATTTTTTAAGGCGAAACGCGTGATTTGGGCTAGGTCAAAGGCCGTGGAATAATGGTTGGGGTTAGTGTAGCCGTTGGTATTGGCAAAACGCGTATTGAGGGCTCCTAAGAGGATGGCTTTAATATTCATCATTTCAATAAAACAATCTTCTGTTCCGGCTAGATGCTCCGCAATAGCCACGGTGCTGTCGTTAGCCGAAGCAATTAAAGCAGCCTTGATGAGATTTTCTAGCGTTAATTTATCGCCGGCCGTAAGGCCTAGTACAGAACCGGCGTAAATTGAGGCAGCCTTTGGAGTAACCGTGGCTATACTATCAAGCCTGTCGTTTTCCAGGGCAATAAGGGCCGTCATTATCTTGGTAAGACTAGCCGGGGGGCGTCTTTTCCAGGGGCTGCAGGTAAAATATAACTGCCCTGTTTTGGCGTCCATTAAAACAGCTGCTTCAGCAGTAATGGATGGTGGTGCAGCTTTAGCAGGGCAAGAAATAGCTAAAGTTAAAAAAACTAATAAAAAGAAAATAAGGTTCCTCTTAGGTGTAAGCCTTCTTATAATTTGAAAGTATTTTTTTATCCATTTGGTCACCTTATATCCTCTCCTTTTCTTTTATAACTTAGTTTTTCTCAGGTTTAACTAAATTTATAAAAGGAAAGTTTAGGGTTTTCTTAAGTTGAGTACCTCCTTCTTTATAGTTTTTAGTGGATAGTTTTGAGTTTTTAGTCTCAACGGTACTTCCTTTTCTGTAAACTAAAAACTGTCAACTACCTCCTTCTTTTTCTTAGCCATAAATAAAGAATTAAAACAATTATACCTACCACAAATAATATATCTAGCCGGTGGAACCAAAACTTTAAGTTTTCCCAGTGCTGACCCATTTTATAGCCAAGGTAGGTAAGGAGAAGACTCCAGGGAAGGGAACCTAAGAAAGTATAAAGAACAAAACGCGGAAAATTCATGTTTGAAATTCCGGCCGGTAAAGAAATAAAGGTGCGAATAACAGGCATTAAACGGGTAAAAAAAACGGTTGCTTCACCGTAACGTAAAAACCAATCTTCCGCTAAGTTAAAATGGTGTACGGAAATTCCAAAGCAGCGTCCGTAACGTAATAAGAAAGGGCGTCCGCCCCAAAGACCAATATAATACGAAATTATTGACCCTACCGTGCCTCCTGCCGTACCAGCTAAAGCTGTCCAGAAAAAAACCAGGCGGCCGGTAAAAACTAGGTATCCTCCAAAGGGCAAAATTACCTCACTTGGCAAGGGTATGTTACAACTCTCAATAGCCATGCCGATGGCTACCCCCCAGTAGCCAAATTTAGCTATAAAAGCAACCGTTTCTTTAATTACCGGTTCAAGCAGTGAGGTTAAAAAATCAAACAAAGTTAAATCTTCCTTCCCCTTTCCATTTTGGTACTTTAAAATATTCCATAACAAAGGGTTTTTTTCCTGCCTGTTTTCTGCTTTAATGATTTAGGCAAAAAGAAAAATATATCAATAGCAGGTTTTTTAAGTTATAGTGGAGAAATAATATTATTACCACTGGTGGCACAGGCATCTTGCCTGTGGTTTCAATTTAATTATTTAGTAAAATTTTACTTTGGTTTACGGGTAGGTGTTAAATTCTGGCTCAAGAAACATTTTTGCTTATTGATGGTAACAGCTTAAGTTACCGGGCTTTTCATGCCTTACCCCTTCTTGCCACCAGCCGCGGCATAATTACTAACGCAGTTTATGGTTTTACCAATATGCTATTAAAGATATTGCGCGACCTCAAGCCAGATTTTGTAGCGGCCTGCTTTGATAAAGAAAAAATAACCTTCCGTCACGAAAAATTTAAAGCATATAAGGCGCAACGCCTGGCTACTCCGGCTGAATTAAGGGCCCAATTTCCTTTAATTAAAGAACTGCTTCAGGTCATGTGCATTCCTGTTTTGGAATTGCAAGGATATGAGGCCGATGACCTCATTGGTTCGCTGGTTTTAAAAGCAGAAAAAATAAGTTTACATAATATCATTCTTACCGGAGACCAGGATGTGCTGCAACTGGTATCGTTGCAAACTAAGGCTTTGCTTACTAAAAAGGGAATTAGTGAGTTGGAAGAATATGACGCCCAAAGAGTAAAGGCGCAATTTGGGGTTACTCCAGATCAATTTACCGACTTTAAAGGCTTAGTTGGTGATCCTTCAGACAACGTTCCCGGAGTTCCTGGTATTGGAGCCAAAACTGCCGCAAAATTACTAAATAAATTCTCTTCTTTAGAAGAAATTATTTCGCGTCAGGCTGAATTGCCTTTAAAATTACAACCTAAAATAAGAATGTTTACCGATCAAGCCAGGTTGGCCAAGGATCTAGTTACCATTGTCCAGGATGTCCCTAACTTGATTGAACCTAGCGAGTGCCGCTGGCTGGGCCCCGATCATTCCAGATTACTGGCTTTCTTTAACCGGTTGGAATTTAAAAGCTTAATCCGCGCCGCCTTAAACCAGCCCGAAAAAGAAAAAGGAGAGCAAAACAATAATTCAAAAGAGAATTTTTTGAATCAAACGTTAACAGTTTCTTATCAGGTAGACTACCAGCCAATAACCCAACCGGAAGATTTACATAGATTGTGCCTGAGAGTTTGTCGGGCTGGCCGGGCTGCTTTAGCCTTAAGTGGCAGCCGTGAAAAGGGAGTTTTGCAGGCCGCCATTTCATTTAAGGAACCAAACGAAGAGCCAAAAAATTTTTATTTGCCGCTGGTTATTGACCACGAGGTTTTGCCTGCACCGCTTGAAACTTTAAAAGATATTTGCCAAAATCCTGAGCTTAAAATATTAACTCATGATGGCAAATCAGCTCTTTGGTGGTTAAAATATCATGGGTGGGAAATAAAAAATCTAGCCTTTGATACCATGATTGCGGGTTATCTTTTAAACCCCGGTCTTTCCAGTTATGATTTGCCAGGTCTTGCCTTAGAGCACTTAAATATTGTTTTGCCTACTCACGCCAAGGAACAGGCCTTGGTAACCCAGGCTAACGCGGTGTTAAGGCTGGTCGATGTTTTAGCCACCAAAATTAAGCTGCAAGGACAGGAGAAGCTTTTTTATGAGGTGGAAATGCCTTTAGTTAAGGTCTTGACGGCCATGGAAATGGCAGGTGTGACGGTGGATAAGCAGCAATTAATGCTTATGGCCGAGGAACTATCCAGGCAAATTGGATTATTAACTCAAGAAACTTTTGTCTTGGCCGGGGAAAAATTTAATCTGTCCTCTCCTAAACAATTAGGCCAGGTCCTCTTTGAAAAATTAAAGTTACCGGTGGTTAAGCGGACAAAAACAGGTTATTCTACTGATTTTGAAGTATTAACGGCCCTGGCTGGCACCCACCCTATTATTGATAAAATACTAGCCCACCGGCAAATGGCTAAATTAAAATCTACTTATGTGGACGGACTGGCGGCTTTAATTAACCCCCGCACCGGGCGGCTGCACACCACTTTTCACCAAACAGGTACGGCTACCGGCCGGCTTAGCAGCGCTAATCCTAACCTACAAAATATTCCTATTCGGATGCCCGAAGGTAGGAAAATCAGGCGGGTATTTGTTCCCCGGCAGGCCGGAAATTTAATTTTAACGGCTGATTATTCCCAAATTGAACTACGAGTGCTGGCCCATTTATCGGGGGATGAAAGCTTGTGCTCGGCTTTTCAAGAAAAACAGGATATTCACGTCCGGACGGCGGCAGAAGTTTTTAATGTGGACTTAAACGCCGTAAAGCCAGAAATGCGGGAAAGGGCTAAAGCCGTGAATTTTGGGATTATTTATGGTATGAGCGATTTTGGCCTGGCCCGGGGAATTAATATTTCCCGTCAGGAGGCCAAACAATATATTGAATATTATTTTGCCCGTCATCCAGGGGTAAAAAAGTATATCGAAAACACTATAAGTCAGGCCCGGGAAAAAGGTTACGTGACTACTTTATTAAACAGGCGCCGTTATTTGCCTGATTTACTTAGCTCTGACCACAACTTACGTAACCTTGGGGAAAGGATGGCTATTAATACGACCATTCAAGGCAGCGCAGCCGATATTATTAAGCTGGCCATGGTGTATGTTTATGACGCCCTAAAAAAGCGCAAATTAGCCACCCAAATGATTATACAGGTTCATGATGAGCTTATTTTTGACGTTCCGGGCGAGGAAATTAAGGAAGTCAAAGAACTGGTCAGACACTACATGGTTAACGCGCTGCCCTTGACTGTTCCTCTGGTGGTAGATTTAAAAGCCGGATCAAACTGGTACGAAGCCGGTTTAATCAAAGAATGATGGCGAAGGTGGTTAAATGCCTGAACTGCCGGAAGTAGAAACAATTAAACGCAGCCTGGCTCAAAAAATTACCGGACTTACCATTCGTGAAGTAAAAATATATTTACCGAAAATTATTCAAATAACAAATCCGGACGAATTCCAAACCGGGCTTAAAGGAAAAACTTTTCTTAACGTTAATCGGCGTGGTAAGTATTTACTTTTTTATTTGTCAGCCGAGTATGTTTTAGTAGTGCATTTAAAAATGACGGGTCAGTTAATATACTCCCCGGCTAATGCCCCGGTAGCTAAGCATACCCACGCTTTTTTTAACTTAAGTAATGAACATCGCCTTAGTTTTATAGATTTGCGCCAGTTTGGGCGTTTATACCTGGTTCCGCTTGAGGAGTTAGAAAATATGCCCGGCCTAAAAAAGTTAGGATTTGACCCTTTAAGTGAAAATTTTTTCCCGGATATAATGGCCCAAGAATTAAGCCACCGGCGTACCAGGTTAAAGCCGCTTCTTTTAGACCAGTCGTTTATTGCAGGAATTGGTAATATATACGCTGATGAAATTTTATACCGGGCTTACCTGCACCCCTTGCGGCCGGCTAATACGCTAAAGGCTCAAGAAACAGCCTGGTTATTTAAAGCTATTCAGGAAGTTTTACAAGAGGGCATTGCTTACCGCGGCACCACTATCCGCGATTACGTGGATGGAGAAGGCCGGCCGGGGAATTACCAAAATAAGCTAAAGGTGCACGGACGCGCCGGTCAGGCCTGCGAGCGATGCGGTCAGCTTATAACTCGCCTGCGCCTACAAGGTCGCAGTGCCTATATTTGCCCATATTGTCAAAAACTATAATTAAGTGAATCAGCACACTTTTGCTTTTCCCCCATACGATTTTTAGGAGAAACAATTCTTGGGGGTTGGTCATTAGTGGACCTGTTTACCATATTTATGCTTGCTCTGGCGCTAAATTTAGATTCCTTTGGGGTTGGGGTGGCCTACGGGGTAAGAAAAATTAAATTGCCCCTTAGCTCCGTTTTAATAATTTGTTTGGAATCTATGGCCGCCATTAGCCTGTCTATGTTAGCGGGTAACTTTATAACCCAAATAATTTCGTTAGAATTGGCCAGGTTTTGCGGCGGGATTATTTTATTTTTACTGGGCACTTGGATGATAATTCAGGGTAAATCTAAGGAAAAAAAGGAGACCCATCTTCCACATTCCATACTGCAGTTGCACATCCGTACTTTGGGGATAGTTATTCAAGTGCTCCGGGAGCCCCAACGGGTTGATTTTGATAATTCAGGGGTTATTTCTTTTCAAGAAGCATTGTTGCTGGGCTTAGCTTTAGCCTTGGATGCTTTTGCGGCTGGATTTGCCTTTTCAATGCTAAAAATTAACCTGCTGTTAACTGTTTTTATTATAGGGGGAGGTCATATTTTCCTTATTTATCTTGGTTTATACTGCGGGAAATTTTTAAGCGCTTCCATATTTAGCCGGTATTTTTTAATCTTGCCTGGTTTTATTTTGATATTTTTAGGGTTCCTGAATTTAAAGTAAATTATTATTATATAAATAATTTACTTTAAATATATTAAAGTATACTAAAGTAAATTTAACTGTGTTTAACGAATCGTAAAAAATATTTAGGACGGAAATATTAAATGATAATTATTGGTCTAACTGGTAATATTGGTAGTGGTAAAAGTTTTGTTTCCCGTCGCCTGCGGGAACTTGGCGCGCAAGTAATTAATACCGATATTGTAGCCAGAGAAGTGGTGGCTTTTGGTGCTCCGGCTTTGGAAAAAATAGTGCGTAAGTTTGGCCGGGAAACACTCCGTTCAGATGGGACCCTGGACCGCAAATATATAGGGGCAAAAGTCTTTCGTGACGCTAACGCGCTGGTCAGCTTAAATGCTATTGTTCACCCTCAAATTAGGAAAGAATTAATAAAACAAATAAAAACGTTTAAAAGACAAAAAAAAGCGGAACCAAAGGTGCTGGTAATTGAAGTACCTTTATTAATTGAAGCAAAAATGCAGGACCTTGTTGATGAAGTCTGGCTGATAACCGTAGATGAAGAAACCCGGTTGAAGCGGGTTATGACCAGAGACGGCTTGACCGAAGAAGAAGTAAGGTTGCGGCTGGCAGCTCAAATGCCACAGGAAGAAAAAAAAGCATACGCTCACCGGATAATAAATAATAATGGCAATATAAAGGATTTGTTAACTCAAGTAGATAAACTTTGGAGTGAATTAGAATAGCAAGGTTAAAATGGCTGTTATTACTCCTTTTCATCCTGATATTAATCTTTTGTTTTAAGCCTATAGGGCGCCTCTTTTACCCTTTTCCTTATCAGAAGACCGTTTTTTACCATGCCCAAAAGAACGGTTTAAATCCTTACCTGCTGGTCGCGGTTATTAAAACCGAAAGTAATTTTAAGCCGCAGGCTTTATCAGCCAAAGGGGCCCGTGGGTTGATGCAGATTATGCCGGAGACAGGAAGATGGGTGGCTTTGCAGATAGGACAAATTGAATTTAAGGTAGAACAGTTAGATGAACCCGAAGTAAATATTTGTCTGGGGTCGTGGTATCTGGCGGAGTTAAAACGGGAATTTTACGGGAACACCATTTTAGCTTTAGCGGCCTATAATGGGGGGCGTGAAAATGTAAGCAGGTGGCTGCAGCAAAAACAGTGGGTTGGTGAGCTGACAGACCTGGATTCGCTTCCCTTTCCGGAAACAAGACAATTTATCCGGAAGGTTTTATGGAACCACAAGGTATACCAGTATCTTTACGGGTAAAATGCTTAAACATAAAACCTGCCAATCTTTCAACAACGTCAATGCTTAAGGAATAATCGTGTCGGCAATTCGGATAAAACAATTACTTCGCTTTTTCTTCCTCCTTATTTATTTGGTTCTACTACCCAGATTTTTCCCAATAAAATATATAAAAAAATTGAATTAGCATCCGTATTAGCTATAACCGGTCAATAGTCAGTTATCAGTTATTAGCCGTGGGTATTTTATAAATCTAAACGAACAGGCGGTTTTAATGTTAACTATTTTATTAATTATTTTAGCGGGGTTTACAGGAACTATATTTTTAAAGGCCCTTAGAAAAAGGAAAATATTATTTTTAACTAATTTTTTAAACCAGCAATACCACCAATTATCCCGGGTTTTAGGGGCTGTTGGGGTAGTGGCCTTTATTATTTTTATGGTTGCTTACCCGGGTGCTACGTACACCGGAGCAGTTAATGGGCTTAATGCCTGGTGGAATATTGTTTTTCCATCCCTGCTCCCCTTTTTTATTGCCTCGGAAATTTTAATGAGTTTAGGGGTGGTTCATTTTATGGGTGTTTTACTTGAACCAGTAATGCGTCCTCTTTTTAATGTTCCTGGCGCCGGCTCTTTTGTGGTGGCAATTGGTTATACTTCCGGGTACCCGGTAGGGGCAATGATTACGGCGCGTTTACGTCAGCAACGTTTATGCACCCGGATTGAAGGTGAACGCCTGCTGGTCTTTACTAATAACTCCAGCCCCTTATTTATGTTGGTTGCAGTGGCCACCGGAATGTTTCATAACCCGTCTTTAGGACCACTTATTGCTCTTAATCATTACCTGGCTAACCTGACCCTTGGTTTTTGCCTGCGTTATTATGGACGTAAAGACCCGGAAACCATTACCCTGCCTAAACCAAGTTGTGGGAACATTATTAAAAAAGCCTGGCGGGAAATGAGCCGGGTGCAACAACAAGAAAACCGCCCCTTGGGAAAAATTATTAGTGAGGCGGTAAGTAGCGCGGTTAATAACCTTTTGAGCATCGGGGGTTTTATTATTTTTTTCGCCGTGGTAATCAGACTTTTAACCGATACTGGCTGGATAAACTTTTTTGCGCGGGTAATGGGCTTTTTTTTGTTGCCCTTAGGTTTTGAACCGGCAGTTTTGTCAGCCATAGCCAGCGGCTTGTTTGAGGTGACCATCGGTACTAAGATGGCCAGTGAGACTATAGCTCCTCTTTCCCA
This sequence comes from Peptococcaceae bacterium SCADC1_2_3, assembly GCA_000681355.2. Taxonomy (GTDB): domain Bacteria; phylum Bacillota; class Desulfotomaculia; order Desulfotomaculales; family Nap2-2B; genus SCADC1-2-3. The sequence goes on along the minus strand of JJNX02000009.1, from coordinate 38,733 downwards.
GCAATTAATGGCGGTAGCCATGATTTTGGCCTGGAGTGGGTTTTCTATCCACGCCCAAGCCGCCAGTATGATTGCTAAAACTGATTTACGCTTAGCGCCTTACGTATTTGGGCGCCTGGCCCATGCTTTTTTGGCTGTCTTTTATACTTATTTACTTTTTGGGCCATTACACGCTTTAATCAAATCGTTTGTCCAGCCTGTTACCGCCCCCTTTAATTGTTTGGAACGGTCCCTTTCTTTGTGGCTAAGCTTACCTTTATGCGGTTATATTTCCGCCTCTTTCCTGGCCGCTTTAATTATTCTTTTTTTGGCCCTTCTTTTTTTAAGCTATTTACTTCGTTTATGTTTACGGGCTAAAATTAACTAACTTTATTTAAACAGCGGTTAATTTGCGGTTAATATAGTGTCCTAACCAGCGGGCCAATAAATTAAATATTAATACTATTAAAATTAAAACGGCTGCCGAGCCGTTGGCTACCCTTTTTACGTCGGGAATAATTGCTTCTGCGTTTACTTTCCAAATATGAACGGCCAGAGTTTCTGCCGGACGAAAAGGGTTAAGGGGTGAAGCGGAACTAAAAATATTCCAGTTGGTAAAATCTAAAGCCGGACTGCTCATGCCCGCAGTATACAATAAAGCGGCTGCTTCGCCAAAAACACGTCCGGAAGTAATGATTATGCCGGTAACCAAAGCCGGAAGGGCCGCCGGAATCATAATGCGCCAAATTGTTTGCCAGCGGGTAGCGCCTAAAGCCAGACTGGCCTCACGTAGATCAGGAAATACACCCTGAATGGCCTCTTCAGAGATCCTTACCATCATAGGTAAATTGATTACCGTCAAAGTCAATGCTCCGGCCATTAAGGAATATCCCCAGCCCGTATAATTAACAAAAAGCAGTAAACCAAAAAGACCAACCACAATTGAGGGAAGTGAAGTTAAAGTTTCAATACTTAGCCGGATAAGCTCAATTAAAGGCCCCTTTTTCGCGTATTCGGCCATGTATATCCCGGCTAACAAACCTAAGGGAATGGTCATGAGCATGGTAAGAATTAAAAGATAAAAAGAATTAAATATTTGGGGGCCAATGCCCCCGCCGGAACGGGTTGTTGCTGCCGGTAAGGTTAAAAAATCCCAACTGATAACCCTTATTCCTTCAAGCAAAATAAAAAATAACAACCCCAGTAGTAAAATCAGCACCAATCCTGCTCCCAGCCAAAACAAACATAAGGCAATCCGGTTTGCCAACCAGGCGTTCAATACCCTATCCCCTTTTAGAAACTATTTTAATAGTTAAAATGAAGAAAAAAGACAACCCTAGTAAGATTAGGCTCATTGTCCATAGAGTGTTATTCCACAGGGAACCTGTGGTTGTATAACCCATGTCCATAGTAATGGCGCTGGTAAGGGTCATAACCGGGTCTAAAATTGAGGTAGGAATTTTTCGGGTATTACCAATTACCATCTGTACCGCTAAGGCTTCCCCAAAAGCACGCGCCAGACCTAAAACAATACCGGTGATTATTCCCGAACGTGCCGCCGGCAGTAAGACCAGTCTAATTACCTGCCAGTGGGTGGAGCCTAGAGCAAAGGCCGCTTCTTTCCATTGGCGGGGCAGCGAACGGAGGCTGTCGGTAGAAACACTAATAATGGTGGGTAAAATCATTACGGCCAGGACCAAAAAACCCGCCAGGACACTGAAACCGTTGCCCCCAATATAATCGCGAATGAAAGGAACCAGTAAAATTAGACCAACATAACCATAAACCACCGAGGGAATTCCGGCCAATAGCTCAATGGCCGGTTGCAGGATGCGCTGCCCCCAGGCAGGAGCAATTTCCACCATAAAAACAGCAACCAGAATGCTTAGTGGGGCGCTTACCAATACAGCCAGCATAGAAACAGCAAGAGAGCCAATGATAAAGGGTAAAGCCCCTACTTTAGGGCCACCTTCAATCGGGGGGCGGTCTGGCCACCATTGGGTACTTAAAAAAAATTCTTTAAAGCTTACTTTATTGATGAAAAAGGCAGCTAAGCCTTTAGTGCTGATAAAATAAACCAGGGCTAACGTTAAAATGATTACCACAGCCGCACAAACAAAAGCTAGAGCCTTCCCACCAATTTCATGGTACTTTTTTCTTTTTACCAACCATGAATCAGTCTTAAAAGAAAATGAACTTTTAGCCATTACCAGTCCCCTTTTTGCCTGGATAAATACTTAAAATTACGGGGTGACTACTTTTTTTATTTATCTCTGGTAACTTTCATGGCCGTAATAGGGATATATCCTAAATCTGGTACAATGGTTGTTTGAACTTCCGTATTTAACATATAATCTAAAAAAATTTTCTTTAATCCTGCCGGCTGGCCTTTGGTATACATATACTGGTAAGCCCAAACAGGATACTTTCCGCTGATAATGTTTTCTTTTGTAGGAGCGTAACCGTCTATACTCAACGTGTTTACCGTATCGTTAACGTATGGCAAGGCTAGATAACCAATAGCCCCGGGGGTGTTACTGATGATTTGCCGCACCACGCCTGAGGAATCACTTTCCATTCCCTTAGCTTCTTCAGCTCCGTCTAAGGCGAACTTTTTAAAGGTAATTCTTGTACCTGAACCTTTAGGACGATTAACTAGAACAATCCTTTGGTTGGATCCGCCAACCTCTTTCCAATTAGTAATTTTTCCGGTAAATATATCTTTTAATTGTTTCTTACTTAAGTTTTTAATTTTACAGTTAGGATTAATTACCACCGCTATCCCAACCACACATATTTTGGTGCCTGTCAATTGACTTGCTTCAATTCCCTCTTTTTCGTGAGCCTCAATATCGGAATTTCCTATATCTGCTGCTCCCTGAGCTACTTGGGTTAAACCTGTTCCGCTTCCCCCTCCCTGGACCACTATTTGCACCTGGGGGTTCTTAGTTTGAAATTTTGCTGCTGCCTCTTCCACTAAGGGTTGCATGGCGGTAGAACCAACGATGGTTAAGGTTCCTGAAACTGGTGAGGTTTGGCCGTTATCCTTTTGCTTACCACAGCCAGTAAAAGTTACCATAAAAAAAATAAAAAGACCCGTTAAGAATATAAATAAATATTTTCTCCCTTTAAACAAAACTAATCCCTCTTTTCATTATAAAACAAGGTAAATTTTTAATAATAAATTGTTATATACCCTTAATTATGGCCAAAAGTAAATTAAATATAATGAATCCCATCATCTTCAGAGCAAAGCGAATCAAAGTTGAGACTGGTTTTTTTGGCTTGTTGTTCTTTTAAAAAACATATAGCTGCTTGAGGAAATAAAGCAACAGAAATAACGTCTTCTATTTTATCATTATACGGGGCGGCTTCTTCCCGTGCTTTTTCCATGCCAGGAGGTAATAAATCTGCTGGACGGCAAGTAATTGGTTTTTCGTTCCCAATAACCATTTGCCTGATCTTTTCATTAACTAGGCCGGGTGGTAAACCATAATAGCCGCGTAAATATTGTTTCGTTTCTGTAGAAGGCATCTTATAACGACCAAATAAAACGTTAAATAACGCTTGTGTACCTACAATTTGACTGGTTGGGGTAACCAACGGGGGATATCCTAAATCTTCTCTTACCCGGGGTAATTCCGCTAAAACTTCAGGTAATTTATCCAGAGCGTTTTGCTGGGTTAATTGGGAAATAAAATTGGAAATCATACCCCCAGGTAACTGGTAGAGTATAACATTTGGGTCTATGTTTTTAGTTGCGAGGTCAAATTCAGCGTAGTGTTTACGTACTTCTTGAAAATAGGCGGCAATTTCCCTTAAAACGGTAAGATTTAAACCAGGATCATAAGGCGTTCCCTTTAAAGCTATAACCATTGTTTCTGTAGCTGGTTGGGAGGTTTGAAGGGCCAGGGAGGAAATAGCACAGTCAATAATGTCTACCCCTGCTTCAATAGCTTTTAAATAAGACATGGAGGCAAAACCACCTGTGTAGTGAGAATGAACCTGGAGTGGGACTTTTAAGTTTTCTTTCCACGTTTTAAAAATTTCAAAAGCAGCCTGAGGGGTTAAAATACCGGCCATATCTTTTAAACATAAGGAATCTGCCCCTGTTTCAACTAAAATTTTGGCAACTTTTAAATAATATGACACGTTATGAACGGGGCTTATAGTGTAAACCACCGTGGCTTGAGCATGAGCCCCTTCCTGTTTTACCACTTCAATGGACCGGCTTAAATTACGAACGTCATTTAAAGCATCAAAAATCCGAAAAATATTTATGCCGTGGTAAAATGCTCTTTTAATAAATTCTATAAGCACATCGTCGGGATAATTTTTATAGCCTACTATATTTTGACCCCGTAAGAGCATTTGCAAAGGAGTTTTTAGGTGCTTGCGTAATAAAGTTAATCTTTCCCAAGGGTCTTCATCTAAAAATCTTAAACACGTGTCAAAGGTTGCCCCACCCCAAACTTCCAGGGAATAATAACCAACTTCATCTATTTTACTGCAGATTGGCAAAATGTCTTCAATTTTCATGCGCGTTGCCAGAAGGGACTGATGACCATCACGTAAAGTGGTATCAGTAATTTTTACTTGCTTGCCTTCAATCATGGTTTCTCCCTTCCTTAAAAATAGTCGTTAATCTTTTTTATTTAAAGGTCTTTTATTTATTATTATAATTATTATAATAATTATAATCGCCGGAAATCTAACGTCAAGTATAAGCTACCAAATATCCGGCATTAGATCCCCGACGATTTTTTAGCTATTCAATATAAATTAGTTCATCGCCTGTATTAACGGCTTGACCTTTATTAACCTTAATCTCTTTTATGGTACCGTCTTTAGGAGCGCTAATTTCATTTTCCATTTTCATTGCTTCTAAAATTAAGATAACGTCTCCTGTTTTTACCTTGTCCCCAACATTCACTTTAATATCAATAACACTACCAGGCATTAAAGCACATACTACGCCTGGTTTTGCCGTTACTGCTGGCTTAGCTGCTGTTGGTGCTGCTGCAGGACGGGTTGCTGCAGCAGGAGGCGGCGTAAATTTTGGGGTTGGTTTTGGAGCGGTACTTACTGATGGTGCAGACTTAGGTGTTGTAACACTTTGAATTGCCCCAGTTATTTCTTCTACCTCAACTTCAAAAGGATCGCCGTTAACAATAACTTTAAATTTTTTCATTATAATACATAACCTCCTCCTATGTAATAAACTCGGTGATATTCTATGAATATCGGATTATAAATAATAAATTAAAGCTTGGAAATTTAAAATTTTAAAAAATAGCTTAGTTTTTTATCCCCCGGCCAAGCATCATTTCGAATACCCCGGCCCATTTCCAAATACCAGATTTTGTGATAGGCTTGATGCTAACTACCCTGGTTTCTATAGTAGGCAAGCCAATTGCAGTTATTGCTGCAATAACTGCTGCCGCTACTTCTGGACTAATTTTTTTCTTAATCAACATTATTTACACCTCTTTTTAACAAGAACATTACATTCTAGTGTCTTATAAAATCTAGATAGTTTTTTATTTCAATTTTAATTATACCGGGAAATTACCATGTTTTTTGCGCGGCCTGCTTTCTCTTTTATTTACCAGGGCCCGTAAAGCCATAATTATTTTTTTCCTGGTGTCGCGAGGATCAATAACGTCTTCCAAAAACGGCCGGGCAGCAGCAATGTATGGATTAGCGAATTTTTCCCGGTATTCGGCTACCAGTTGTGCCCGCACGGCAGCAGGATTTTCTGCCTTAGCAATTTGTTCCCGGTTAACAATATTTACTGCTCCACCAGGTCCCATTACCGCAATTTCGGCTGTTGGCCAGGCGTATGAGGAATCAGCGCCCAAAGCTTTAGCGCACATAGCCAGGTAAGCTCCTCCATAAGCTTTACGCAAGATTATTGTAATTTTAGGTACGGTTGCTTCTGAATAGGCATAAAGCATTTTTGCCCCATGGCGGATAATTCCGCCGTATTCCTGGTCTGTGCCTGGTAAAAAGCCCGGCACATCCATAAAAGTAACCAGGGGAATGTTAAAGCAATCACAGAAACGTATGAAACGGCTGATTTTATCCGAAACGTTTATGTCTAGGCACCCCGCCAGGTGATTAGGTTGGTTGGCTATTATTCCTACTACTTGACCGTTAATTCGGGCAAAACCTATTACGCCATTACGTGCGTAGTAAGGATGGACTTCAAGTAATTCACCACCATCAAAGATTAGACTAATTATTCTTTTTACGTCGTAGGAACGATTTGGATCGTCGGGAATAATAGTAAGCAATTCTTCAGGGTCACCTGCAGGTTCTCTTGGGGGAGCCAAAGGAGGTTCTTCTAAATTGTTAGCTGGCAGGTAACTTATTAATTGTCTGATCATGCTCAGACAAGTATTTTCATCTTCAGCTATAAAATGAGCCACGCCGCTGGTTTGGTTATGAGTCAACGCGCCTCCCAGGTCTTCCATAGAAACTTCTTCTCCGGTAACTGATTTAATTACGGCTGGACCAGTAATAAACATGTGACTGGTATGCTGAACCATAAAAATAAAATCCATTAAGGCGGGAGAATATACCGCTCCTCCGGCTGATGGACCCATAATTACTGAGATTTGAGGGACGACTCCTGAAGCAATGGTATTGCGGAAAAATATTTTTCCGTAACCGTTTAATGCATCTACACCCTCCTGAATCCGGGCTCCTCCTGAATCATTTAAGCCTATAACCGGCGCCCCTGTTTTCATGGCTAGATCAAGAACTTCGCATATTTTATCAGCGTGGATCCGACCTAAAGAACCACCAGTAACCGTAAAATCCTGGGCAAAAATATAAACCAAGTGGCCATCTATAGTCCCGTGTCCCGTAACCACTCCTTCACCAGGATAATCGTTTTTTTCAGTGCTTGAATCACCGGCAAAAACATTTATCTCTATAAAACTACCCGGATCACATAATAATTCAATACGCTCTCTCGCTGTTTTTTTGCTTGCTTCATGCTGTTTTTCAATTCTTTTTGGTCCGCCTCCAGCAATTATTTGGGCTCGTAGTTTGTTTAACTGTTCTAATTTTTCCAACATACTCATAACTTTTCTCCTTTCTCCTACCCGCGTTTACATAGTTCAACCAGGGTACCAAAAGTAGATTTAGGATGTAAAAAAGCAATCATTGCTCCTCCGGCTCCCCGTCTAGGTTTTTCATCAATTAAGCGTACCCCTTTTTCTTTTAGCTCGGCTAGTTTTTCCGTCAGGTTTTCTACCCGAAAAGCAATATGCTGGATTCCCTCACCATTTTTTTCAATAAATTTGGCTATTGGCCCATCAGGGGCGGTAGATTCTAATAGCTCTACTTCACTATCACCTACAGGTAAAAAAGCTACCTTTACCTTTTGATCCTCAACTATTTCGGTATCTACTACCTTTAAGCCTAATAGCCCTTCGTAAAACTTAATAGCCGCGTTTAAATCCTTAACGGCTACGCCAATATGGTCTATCTTTTTAATCAAAGTATCCCCTCCCTAAATTAGACTAGAATATTGGTTGTTGTTGGTGTTCACCGAATACTTCTCTTAATACTCCGCAAATCTCACCTAAGGTAGCATAATTTTTAACAGCCTCAACAAAAAGGGGCACTAAATTTTCTTTGGTTTGGGCAGCCTGACGAATTTCCTTTAACGCTACCTCAACGATAGCATTGTCCCTTTCGGCTTTAAGTTTTTTTAGCCTGGCTATTTGCTTTTCACCTACGGCCGGGTCTACTTTTAGCAAATCCTGGGGTAATTCTTCAGCTATCAGGAATTTATTAACTCCTATCACCGTTTTCCTACTACTTTCGATGTCTTGTTGGTACTGGTAGGCGCTTTGTTGAATTTCTTTTTGCATGAAGGCCAAGGCTTCCGGGGCACCGCCCAACTCATCAATTTTTTCTATATATTCTTGGGCTTTTTGTTCTATTTCATTAGTCAGGGCTTCGACAAAAAATGAGCCGCCTAAGGGGTCAACAGTATCGGCCACGCCGATTTCATAACCAACTACCTGCTGGGTGCGTAAAGCAATTAAAACAGCATGTTCACTAGGCAGCGCCAATGCTTCGTCTTTAGAATTAGTGTGTAAAGATTGGGTGCCGCCCAAAGCCGCGCTTAAAGCTTGAAAAGCTACCCGCATAATATTTACGTCAGGCTGTTGGGCCGTCAAAGTACATCCTGCCGTTTGGGTATGAAAACGAAGCATTTGGGAACGGGGGTTTTTAGCTCCAAAACGTTCTTTCATAATTTTTGCCCATAGCTTACGTGCGGCTCTATATTTAGCCACTTCTTCAAAAAAATTAAGGTGGGCGTTAAAGAAAAATGATAAACGCGGGCCAAACTCATCTACATCTAGCCCAGCGTCAATAGCTGCTTTTACGTAAGCAATACCATTGGCCAGGGTAAAGGCAATTTCCTGGACGGCAGTGGAACCTGCTTCCCGGATGTGGTAACCACTGATGCTAATTGTATTCCAACGGGGAACGTTCTTGGCACAATAGGCAAAGACATCTGTTATTAAACGCATGGAAGACCCAACAGGAAAAATATAAGTACCACGCGCCACATATTCTTTTAAAATATCGTTTTGAATTGTCCCGTTTAATATATCCGGAGAAACCCCTTGTTTTTCTCCCAGGGCAATGTACATAGCCAGCAAAATTGCGGCTGGTGAATTAATGGTCATAGAAGTGCTTACTTTATCCAACGGAATTTTTTCAAACAATGTTTCCATATCTAACAATGAGTCAATAGCTACCCCTACTTTTCCTACCTCTCCCTGGGCCAAAGAATGATCAGAGTCGTAACCTATTTGGGTGGGTAAATCAAACGCGATGCTTAAGCCTGTCTGTCCTTGTTCTAGCAAATAACGAAAACGTTTATTAGTTTCTTCGGCTGTGCCAAACCCGGCGTATTGTCGCATGGTCCATAACCGCCCGCGGTACATATTTGGTTGAACCCCCCGGGTATAAGGATATTCTCCCGGAAGACCCAAATCCTTTTCGTAACCCAGTTCGGCTACTTCAACTGGAGTATAGGTTGTTTTAATCTTAATTCCGGTATCAGTGGTAAAATCGGTTTGCCTTTCAGGACGTTTTTGATTTTGGGTATCTAATTTAGCCTGCCATTTTTCTTTTTTTGCCTGTAAACTAGACACCATTTCCTGGTCAAACAAAAAACATCTCCTCCTTCATTATTTATTTATGGTTTTATGGCGTATTTTTTCCAGCCTTCCTCGTATATATCACCTCCATAAATATCATTGGCTACAATAACGGGGAAATTTTCAACCACCAGTTCTTGAATGGACTCTGCGCCTAATTCAGGAAAGGCAATCAGGCGATTTTCTTTAATGGATTTAGCAATTAAGGCGGCTGTACCACCAACAGCAACAAAATAAATCGCCTGATATTTTTTCAACGCTTTAACTACCTGAGGAGAACGCTTTCCGTGTCCAATGGTCCCTTTAATTCCTAAAGCCAGCAAGCGGGGAGTATAAATATCCATCCGGCTGCTGGTGGTAGGTCCGGCTGAGCCAATTACCTGACCAGGTTTTGCAGGTGTTGGGGCTACATAGTAAATAACGAGGCCTTTAAGGGAAAAAGGAAGTTCATTGCCTAATTCCAGAAATTTGTTTAATTTTTTATGCGCCGCGTCTCGGGCCGTTAAAAGTACACCGTTTAGAAGAACCCGTTGGCCAACGCGAAGCTTCTCAATTACTTCATCGGTTAGAGGTGTATATAATTTAAGGGGGGTCAACAGGGTCAACTTTTTTATTTCACTTTCTTTTAAAGTATAACTTCCTTTTGACGATGCGCAGAACAATTAATATTTACGGCTACTGGTAAACTGGCTATATGGCACGGAAAAATTTCAATATTAACCGCCAGGGCGGTTGTGCTGCCGCCTAATCCCTGTGGTCCAAAACCTAAAGAGTTAATTTCATGTAATAATTCTTTTTCCAGGATAGCAATTTCAGATAAAGAGCTAGGCTCGCCAACCTTGCGTAACAAAGCCTTTTTAGCCAGTAAAGCTGCTTTTTCAAAAGTACCGCCAATACCAACACCCACAATTATCGGGGGGCAAGGATTAGAACCTGCTAATTTCACCTGCTCAAGGATAAATTTTTTAACCCCTCTTTTTCCTTCACCGGGCAACAGCATTTTTAATCCGCTAAAGTTTTCCCCCCCAAAACCTTTAGGAAAAACAATAATCTTTAATTTATCTCCCGGGACTATTTTTACATGAATAACGGCCGGGGTATTGTCGTTAGTATTTTTTCTTTTAAAAGGATGATTTACTACGGACATACGTAAATACCCTTCCCGGTAACCACGCCGGACTCCTTCATTAATTGCTTTAGTAAGGTCGCCTCCTGTAAGGTGGACATCTTGACCTAATTCAATAAATACTACGGTCATTCCCGTATCCTGACATAATGGGACTGATTCTTCTTGCGCAATACAAGCATTTTCAAGCACTTGCTGTAAGATCTCTTTACCTAAAGGAGAAACCTCTTCTTTTTTAGCTTTTTTTAATAATTCCGTAACGTCTTGTCCTAAACAATAATTAGCTTCTTGGCATAGACGCGCCACGTTATCGGTTATCGTTTGAGTATGAATCTGTTTTAGCATAAACCCTTTCCATAATTTTGATACCATCATTCATCATATAATATTTCAACAAATATTTTTAATTTCCTGCTTTAAATAATCATACTACATTTTAAACTTAAAAAAACGGTCGTTTAAATTTTACGACCTTTAATAATGTATAGGTATCTGTTTATAACATAAGAATAAGAACTAGCTTTTTCGTAACGTAATTTCCCTGACCAGGTTTTGACCTAGTTCTTTACATTCTTTAAAGGCTAAATTGTCTTCCCGGATGCTTTTTTTCCAATTTATTCCGTTATTTTCTTGACTAAGATCTTGAAAAACTGTTCCCGTTGCTCCGATGTTATAAATACCTTTTTTTGGATTTCGACTGTCTACTATATGTAAGCCGTGAGCCATTAAAAATCGGGTTAAAATGTTTAAAACAATCTCCTGTCCCCCATTACGCAAACCAGCGTTAGTCACCACCGCGCCAATTTTATCGCTTAACATATTGCGGCACATATGCATCCACCGGGTACGGTCCATAAAAACTTTCATTAAACCGGTTACGTTAGTAAAATATACCGGTGAGCCTAAAACAATCCCGTCCGCATTAAACATCTTCTCCGCTAGAGCAATCATATCATCATTTTTTATATTGCACTCTGTTTTTTTTAAACAAAAATTACAGGCCTTACATGGTGTTATTTTATAGTCCGTAAGTTCTATTAACTCAGTTTCTACGTTAGCAGCCGCGACCTCTTCTAAAACCCATTGCAGCATAATAGTAGTATTTTTTCCTTTGCGGTGACTACCATTTATTGCAATTACCCTCATTTAGAATAAACCTTTCTGTTAGATTTAGTACTGTTAAATCATGGTTAACCCGCCACTTACACTAAGGGTTTGGCCGGTAATAAATTCTGCCTCATCAGAAACAAAAAAGGCAACGGCATTTGCAATATCTTCTGGTTTTGCTAAACGGCGGAAAGGTATTGATCTTTTCATGCCTTCTAAAATTTTAGGTTGGTCAGCAAAAATTTCTAATATTGGTGTATCGGTAGGTCCTGGGGCAACGCAGTTAACGTTTAATTTATAACGGGCTACTTCACGGGCTATTGTTTTAGAAAAAGCAATTATTCCTCCTTTGCACGCTGAGTAAACAGCCTCGCCGCTGGAACCTACCCGGCCCGCGTCAGAAGATATATTTAAAATCTTGCCATACTGGCGTGAAATCATATGGGGCAATACTGCTTTAACGCACCTGATGGGGCCTTTTAAATTAATAGTAATTACTTTATCCCAGGTTTCTTCGGAACTATTAATAAAATTCTCTACTTTATCCCAGCCAGCGTTGTTGACTAAGATATCAATTACCTTAAGTTCATTAAGCGTTTTTTGCACCATTTCATCTACGTCTTTTGGTACAGTTATGTCCACTTTTAAAGCCATTGCTGTTTGACCCTTTTTTTGGATTTCATTGGCTACTTCTTTTGCCGTTTCTTTATTCATATCAGTAACCACTACTTTTGCTCCCTCTTGGGCCAGCTTTAGGGCAATAGACCGGCCAATTCCCCTACCTCCACCTGTTACAATAGCAACCTTATCAAGCAATCTCATTATTTTTTACCTCCTATGTTTTTCTTCTAACCATCACAGTCATTTGGCCTTGCTGAACTACCTCCCCACGTTGGTTAATTAAAGATACTTCGCGCACAATAATACCCCTGTCTGCTTTGGAAGTTTCTTTCTTTTGGGCAATTTTCATTTTAAAGTGGACGGTATCACCAATAAAAATAGGGCCAGTAAACCGCCAATTGTCGATGCTTAAAAAAGCTATAATTGTTCCTTCAAAGATTTGAGCGCGCATCATTAAACCGGAAACAAGAGAAAGTCCTAATAAACCATGGGCAAGACGCTGGCCAAACTGGGTTGTTTTGGCGTATTCCACATCAGTATGTAAAGAATTATAATCCCCGGTAAGAGCCGCAAACATTACTACATCTGTCTCCGTAATTGTTCTGGCTGCACTGCTAAATTCTTGCCCTACTTCAAAATCTTCAAAAAATAATCCCATTTCCACTGCCCCTTCTAAAACATATTTTCGGAAATAACCATACTTGTTTAAAGGCTAAAAATCACTTAAATAACCAGCGGTTGAAGCTTCGAAAAATAATTTGTCTATTTAATTCACCAATAATTGAAACTAAGGGTATTTCTTTTAAGCTGCCCCCTGTCATCATGAATTTTCGCTTCTTTTTTTTAAATTTTCGAACATCACACTCCACTCTATCACTAAAATTCTTTGCCACTTGGAACCTTGTTAAAGATTTTATAAATATCCTGCCTCTAATTTTTCAATATATCGCCCTACATTCAGCATAACATACAACAGTTACATAATTCGAGATATATTAATTTAAACCTTTTAATAATCCAAAAATATTTTTAAAGTTTTTTCTAATTTTTTTAGTATAATATACCACATAATATACCACATTGCTGATATTTTTTTCTTAGCTTTTTTCATTAAATCATTGTTTTTTTCAAAAATTCCTTGACAAACAATAAATCCCGTAACTATAATTAATTTGAATAAAAACTTTTTAAGGTTCTTTTATTACTCTTAAATTTTACTTTTAAGTTTATTATTGCCTTTAATATGAAATCATACTAATATGTTAAAACTTTCTTACTTATATAAATGAACTAGGTAATTAACTTTTATATAAAGAAAGGAGGGGAAGTTATTTTTTTTGTTTAAATTCAAAATTTGCAGGTAATTTAAAAAGAAAGGAGATTTAAGAGATTGGAATCAAATGTTGCTAGTAACAGTACAGTTTCTATACCAACTTCTGTGTTGCAACGTCCTAAACAAAAGGTTCCTGGTAAGACAGGAAAGATAGAGGTATACTTAGATTTACTTGAATTGGTAGCGGGCCTTGGAATGGCGTTATTTGTCTGGATGCACCTGTTGTTTGTATCTTCGATTCTTCTCGGTCCGCAAATTTTTGATGCCCTTTCTGTATTTTTAGATAAATACTACCTTGCTCCGATAGGTATTCCCATTACGGTTTTGATCTTTTACGTGCATGCGATTTGCGCCGCACGGAAAATTCCTAACAAGTATTCGGAGTTTAGAATAACCTGGAACCATGCTAAAATGCTGGGGCACACAGATACCTGGATTTGGGTGTTTCAGGTAATTACGGGCATCATCTTGTTTGCTTTTGTCAGTGTTCACTTATGGGTAATAGTGTCTGATTACTTTGTACGGTTTTTCCAAACTGGCGTTGGTTTTTATGCTGTCATCAGCGCTGCACGTGTTCAAGGTGCTATAGTAGAAGGCATGAAAGGAATAGGCCCTTCTTTCTTGTGGTTTTATGCAATCTTAATTATTATATGCGAATACCATGTTGGATTTGGTCTTTATCGCCAGTTTGCCAAATGGGGCTGGGTCAACTACCATACAGCAGGCTATGTTTTAAAAACAATTAGTGTATTGATGGTCATTCTGGCTTTTATCACTTTAGGAACGCTCAAGACTATGGCTTTAATTCCTACAAATATTTTAATTCATTAATACAGAAAGGAGGTGGCCTGTAATGGGTACATATAGAAGAATACATACTACAGATGTTTTAATCGTGGGAGCTGGACTAGCAGGTGGACGAGCTGCAATTGCTGCCGCTGAAGCAGGGTTAGACGTAATTATTTTAAGTATTGTTCCTCCTAGACGTTCACATAGTTGTGCTGCTCAAGGTGGAATGCAGGCATCGCTGGGGAACATAGCCATGGGTTATGGCGATAACACAGATATTCACTTTGCTGATACAGTAAAAGGCTCTGACTGGGGCAGTGACCAGGATGTTGTGCGACTTTTTTGTGAAACTTCACCTGTTGCCGTCAGAGAGCTATCATATTGGGGTACACCCTGGAACCGGGTGGTAGCTGGTAAAAAGAAGCTGCCCAACGGCCAGGAAGTTGAAGATACCAAGGATAAAGAAGGTTACATCACTGCCCGTGATTTTGGTGGGACTGCTAAATGGCGTACCTGTTATACCTCTGATGGTACCGGTCACTGCATGCTTTATACAATAGATTCAGTGGTAGTTAAAATGGGGATTACCATTCATGACCGTATGGAAGCCATTTCTCTTATACATGATGGGGAATATTGCAAGGGGGTTGTAGCTCGCTGCCTGCGTACTGGAGAGCTGGTAGTTTATTTATCCAAGGCTACGTTAATAGCAACAGGGGGATATGGTCGATTATATGCTGCTTCTACCAATGCCGTTATTAATGAAGGCAATGGCATGTTTATTGCCCAAGAAACTGGTATTGTCCCTCTTGGTAATATGGAAGCAGTTCAGTTCCATCCAACGGGTATTGTCCCCGACTGGGTATTAATCACAGAAGGTGCCCGGGGTGATGGAGGTTACTTGTTAGATAAAAATTTATACCGGTTTATGCCAGACTACGAACCTAAAAAGAAAGAGCTGGCTTCTCGTGACGTAGTGTCCCGGCATATGATGAGGCATATACTTAAAGGACTTGGAATTAAACATCCTTCCGGTATTGAACACTTATGGCTTGATATAAGACATCTGGGAGCCAAACATATTTACACCAACTTACGTGAAATTGCTGAAATCTGTATATTTCATGGTGTTCATCCGGAAAAAAATCTCATTCCGGTACGACCCACCCAGCATTACAGTATGGGTGGCATAAGGACTAACATTGACGGTGCAGCTTACGGCTTAAAGGGGTTGTTTGCAGCCGGTGAAGCAATGTGTTGGGATATGCACGGCTTTAACCGTCTGGGAGGTAATTCCGTGGCTGAGACTGTAGTTACAGGTAAAATAGTAGGCAAAAAATGTACGGAATATACATTGGGAACTACCTTAAGCTATAGTTATCAAATGATTGAAGATAACGTTGCTAAACAGAAGGACCGGATTAAAAAATTAATTGAAGGAAAAAATGGTAAGGAAGACGTTTACAAGCTAAGAACTCGTATGGGAGAAATCCTTTGGGATAAAGTAGGTATTTTTCGTAATGGTAAGGACCTGCAAGAAGCAGTAGACGAACTTCGGGAATTATACAAACGGTCACAAAATATTAAACTTAAATCTGGTGGTATGGGAGCAAGTCCAGAATTAGGGCAGGCTTTAAGGCTTCCCGGTATGATCAGGCTTGCTATTTGCATTTCTTACGGCGCAGTAACAAGGACAGAAAGCCGCGGCGCTCATTACCGTGAAGATTATCCCAAAAGAGATGATGCTAACTGGCTAAAACGCACCCTGTCTTACTGGTCTGATCTAAACGCAGACTTACCGGTACTAAAATATGAGGACCCTGTAATCACGGAACTACCCCCTGGAGAACGTGGCTATGGAGAATCTGCTACTAAATAATAGAAAAGGGAGGGAAAATAAAAAGCAATGGCACGTGAGCTTATTTTTAATATTTTTCGATTCAATCCAAATACACCCGATATAAGACCATATATTCAAACCTATCGCTTGCAAGAAGAACCCCAAATGAATCTTTTCATTGCATTAACAAGGATTCGTGAAGAGCAAGATCCCACTTTAATTTTTGATTTCTGCTGCCGGGCAGGTATTTGCGGTTCTTGTGGCATGATTGTTAATGGAAAGCCTAAGCTTGCTTGCAGAACACCAGTTAGTGACCTAAAAAGAAAAATTACACTCTACCCGCTGCCTGTTTTCAAGCTGATTGGAGATCTCTCCGTAGATACAGGTATCTGGTTTAGAGAGTGTAATTTAAGAACGGAATCATGGATTCATACAAATAAAGCTTTCAATGAAAATGAGTTGGAAGAGCGTATGGACAACAAAACAGCTTTAAACATTTATGAAGCTGATCGTTGTATCGAGTGCGGTTGTTGTATTGCCACGTGCATAACTATGAATATCAGGGAAGACTTTTTAGGAGCCGCAGGTATCAACAAAATATCTCGTTTCATGTTAGATCCGCGGGATAACCGGACAGACCATCAATATTATGAAATTGTGGGGTCAGATGATGGGGTTTTTGGCTGCACTGCTCTAATGGCATGTGATAGTTACTGTCCGCAACAAATTCCTTTGCAAAAACAACTGGCTTACGTACGCCGGAAGTTATTGATTGCAGGCTTAAGAGCAGGTTAAAATTAACTGCAACTCGAAAAATTAGCATAAAACCAGGGTATTCTAAAATATTTTTCTGATATGAGTATTATACCCTGGTTTTTGTTTCAATCTTACGTGCTTTTTTCAGCAGATAAAAGAAAAATATCGCTTTACCGTAGCTTTAAGTAAAAATATCCATTTATTTTTAGAGTTCGTTATATTCTCAGATTGTTTAATCTTAAAAGTTAAGGGCTATTTAGGACTGACTAGCTTGAAAATCTGCGTTTAAGAATTAAGGTTCATGTTGTTTTTCAAGGTATCTTTCCAGCTTGCGCTTTACTCGTTGCAAAGCATTATCAATTGACTTAACGTGCCTTTTTAAATCTTCGGCTATTTCCTGATAAGACTTACCCTCCAGGTATGATGTTAGCACCTTCCATTCTAAAGAACTTAAAATTTCCCCCATTTTTTCTTCAATATGATAAAATTCTTCCTTACTAATAATCAGTTCTTCCGGGTCAGCAATCTTGGTTTGGGAAATTATATCCAGGAGGGTGCGATCGGAGTCTTCATCGTAGATGGGCTTATTTAAAGAAATGTATGAGTTTAGTGGAACATGTTTTTGTCTTGTTGCGGTTTTAATGGCTGTTATAATTTGACGGGTAATACATAACTCCGCAAAGGCCCGAAAAGAGGATAGCTTGTCCATTTTAAAATCACGAATTGCTTTATAAAGACCAATCATTCCTTCTTGATAAATATCTTCTTTATCGGCGCCGATTAAGAAATACGAACGTGCTTTTGCTCTCACAAAGTTTTTATACTTGTTAATTAAGTACTCCAGAGCTTCGTCATCACCTTCATGGATATACTCAATTATTTCTTCGTCAACTAATAAGCCATAAGCGTCAAACGATACTTCTTTAGGAACATTTAGCCCCACTGTATCCCCCCACCTCTGGTAATTTTGCCTTATGCCTTAATTAGTACCACAACATTTCTAGTTATTATACCGTAAAGATAAAAGAAAAGTCAAGATAAACTACCTGATTTGGTGTCATAAAGCGCCCAAATATTTTTGGTTTTTAAAAAAGAAAAAAAAGCTTTAGCGGCAAAATTTCCCCACCATTTTTTAGGGTGAATGATGTATAAATAGCGCTTAAAATCAACATCTTTAAAGGAAATAAGGCTAAGTTTATTTAACCCCACCAGATCATGAGCAGCAAAGAAGGAAACAATACTTATCCCGGTGCCGGACAAAACAGCCGTAATTATTGCCCTGGTACTTCCCAACTCCATTGTTACCTTAAGGTCCTTAAAACTAACCCCCTTTTTTTCTAAAAGTAATTCTATTGTTCGCCTGGTTCCTGATCCTGGTTCCCGTATGATTATCGGTTCTTTTCTTAATTCTTTCAAGTTAATACTTTTTAGTTGGGCCCATTTATGTTGTGGGGGGACAATTAAAACTAAATAATCTTTTATCCAGGGCGTACAGACAATATCATCTTCAGTAAACGGAAGGCCAACAATACCTACATCAATCTCCTTATGACGAACCTTTGCTCCAATGCTTGCACTGTCCGAAATACGTAAATTTATTTTTATTCCCGGGTATTTATGGTGAAAGTCACCAATTATTTGGGGTAATAAATATTCGCCGGGGATGGTACTGGCTCCAATCATTAACCGTCCGGTTTTTAATTCTTTCAAGTCTTCCAAGCCTGCCTGAATATTGTAGTAATGGTGTAAGATTTGCTTTACTTCAGGGTAAAAAAGACGGCCTGCTTCAGTAAGGGTAACTTTTTTTTCATTACGCTGAAACAAGATAACCTGCAGTTCCTTTTCTAAGGCTTTGATTTGCAAACTTATGGTTGGCTGGCTTAAATATAAATGTTGCGCGGCTTTAGTAAAACTTTGCCATTCTACAACCCGTAAAAAAGTCTCTAATTGCTTAAAGTTCATTAATTATTCCCTTTCTTTTAGCAGGACCCGGGCAGCAGAAAGTACGGCCAGCTTAATATGTTCATAGGCTAAGCCTCCTTGCAGGTAGGCAATGTATGGCGGGTGCATGGGCCCATCGGCGCTTAACTCAATGGAACTTCCTTGGGCAAAAGTACCGGCAGCCATAATAATAGCCTCAGCATAACCTGGTATTTTTGCTGGTTCTGGACGAACATGAGCATTTACCGGTGAGGTTTCTTGAATAGCCCGGCAAAAAGAGACTAGTTTTTCAGACGAGCCAAGGTCAATGGCCTGGATAATATCTGTTCGCTTTTCATTAAATGTTGGGGAAACAGGAAAGCCTAGCCTGGCAAATAAACAGGCCGTAAAAACTGCTCCTTTTAAGGACTCTTTAACTACGTGGGGGGCTAAAAATAAGCCTTGAAAAAAAAGACGTTGCAAGTTAAGAGAGGGTCCTATCGTTGCACCAAGGCCTGGGGCAGTCCAACGGTTGGCCGCCATTTCCACCAAGTGGTGCTTACCAACCACATAACCCCCCGTTGGGGCCAAACCGCCTCCCGGATTTTTAAGCAGTGAACCTGCTGCCAGATCAACCCCTATTGCAGTGGGTTCAGTTGTATCTACAAATTCGCCGTAACAATTGTCAATAAAAATTATCACTTCAGGAAAACGTTCTTTAATAAATTTAGTTACTTCTTTTATTTGAGCTAATTTTAAAGGAGAAGTCCACCGGTAGCCGCGGGAGCGCTGCAGTAAGACTAGCCGGGTTTTTTTGTTAAGCGCATTTACAATTTCACCCCAATTAAGGTTGCCGTCAGGAAGAAGATCTACCTGCCGGTAAATAATACCAAGTTCTTTTAACGAACCAGCAGCCTCGCCTTGAATCCCAATCATTTCTGCCAGGGTATCATATGGAGCACCCTGGACGGTAAGCAATTCGTCGCCAGGTCGTAAAATCCCGTATAAACAAAGGGCAATAGCGTGAGTTCCGCTAACAACTTGTCCCCGTACCAAAGCTTTTTCGGCCCCAAACAACTGGGCGTAAATTTTTTCTAAAATTTCACGCCCTTGGTCATCATACCCGTAACCAGTAGAGCCTTGAAGGTGATAATCACTAACTTTAAACTGGCGAAAAGCCTTTAAAACCCGGATATAATTATGAAAAGCCAGGTCTTCTAGTTCCCGGAATACTAATTGTGTTTCTTGTTCCACTTCATCCGCTAAAGAAATTAAACAGGTCAAAAAATTTAATGTCCTCCTTCGGGCGGAGAAACATTCGGGCTTGTTTTTGGTTCCGAAAAAGAAGTATTTAACCGGCGTCCTGGACTTATGGTAGAAACAGCATGTTTATAAACCATCATTTGTTTACCTTCGCTTTCCAGGATAATGGTAAAATTATCAAAACCTTTAACCATTCCTTTTAATTGAAATCCATTAACCAAGAAAATTGTTACCAAAATATTTTCCTTGCGTATTTGATTTAAAAAAGCATCCTGAAGATTAAGTTGCGTTTTGGTCATTTAAAAAGCCTCCGTTGAAAATATTTTATCTTAAAAAATTTTCGACATTTCTTTATATCTTCCTGCAATATTTTGGGCAACTTCTGAAATATTATTTTTCTCCACCTTCAACCACAAAATACGTTGATCCTTTTTAAACCAGGTTAATTGACGCTTGGCAAAGCGACGGGTGTTACGTTTTAATAGATAAATTGCCTCGGCCAAAGTATTTTCTCCTTTTAGGTAAGTAATAATTTCTTTATACCCTAAACCTTGCAAAGAAGTTAATCCAATATCGTAACCTTTATTTAATAAATTTTGAACCTCTTCTACCAAACCTAGACGGATCATTTTATCTACCCGTTCTTCAATTTTACGGTATAAAAGTTGTCTTTCCATATTTATTCCGTACATAATCAGGTTATACTTGCACTTTTGCCCGCTTTTTTGAAAGTAAGAAAATGGTTTTCCGGTGAGATAGTATACTTCCAAAGCCCGGATAACGCGTTTTAAATCGTTGGGGTGCAGTCTGGTAGCCGTAACAGGATCTATCTGGGCTAGGCGCGCGTGAAGGGCCTCTTGACCGTATTTTTGAGCTTGACGCACCAGGCTTTGTCTAAACTCATGATTATTTTCTGTTCCTGGAAAACTATATTGCTCGGTAAGGGCACGAATATATAAACCTGTTCCACCCACCAGAAGGGGTATTTTACCCCGTTCAATTATATCCTCAATGCATTTTGTGGCCTGGCTTTGGTATAAAGCAACACTATATTTTTCATCTGGGTCAACAAGGTCAATCATATAATGAGGAATACCCTGTCGTTCTTCTAAAGTAGGTTTAGCCGTTCCAATATTCATACTACGATAAATTAATATTGAATCAGCGGAAATAATTTCGCCGCCAAGTTGTTTGGCTACTTCTACCCCAAGGGCACTCTTTCCTGTAGCCGTGGGACCGGTAATTACTATTAAAGGGGGCAGTACGTTCTCAGGTGGCACCGTATCTCTTCTTTCTATATGGTCATCTGGGACGATTGACCTACAATTGCTTAGACTAAAGTAACCTGCGCCACTCCGGCTAAATGGGTTAAAGTGGTGGCGGTAATTTTCACCTGGATTAGCTCACCGGTTAAATCTTTTCTGGCGGGAAATAAGACCAGTTTGTTTGTTTTGGTTCGGCCGGCCAGCAAAGAAGGATTTTTTTCGTTTCTTCCTTCCACCAGCACCTGGTATGTTTTTCCGATTTCGGCCTGGTTTTCGGCTACGGTAATTTCATTTTGAATTTTTATTAGCGTTTGAATCCTTTCTTTTTTAATTTCGGCAGGCACCTGATCAGGCATCTTTGCCGCCGGGGTTCCTGACCGGTTGCTATAAACAAAAGTAAAAGCGCTGGCAAAACGTACATTTTCCACCAAATCAAGTGTTTGAAGAAAATCCTCGTTTGTTTCTCCGGGAAAACCAACTATAAGGTCAGTAGTAATAGCCACTTGCGGTATTGCTTGCCGGAGGTTTTTAATTAAGGCTAAATATTCCTCCCGGGTATAACCACGGTTCATTTTTTTTAAAATTTTATTATTCCCGGCTTGAACAGGCAAGTGGATATGCTCACATACTTTTGGCTGCCGGGCAATTTCTTCAATTAGCCTTTGGTGAAAGTCACGGGGATGAGAGGTTAAAAAACGAAGGCGTATAAGTTCTTCAATTTGGCAGACCCGGGAAAGTAAAGCCGCAAAATCAATTTTGTCAGGCAAGTCTTTTCCGTAAGAATTAACGTTTTGACCCAATAAGGTAATTTCCTTGTAACCTGAGGCTACCAGTTGTTTAATCTCGCGAAGAATTGCTTCCGGTTGACGGCTGCGTTCCCGCCCGCGGACGTAAGGAACAATGCAGTAAGTGCAAAAGTTATTACAACCAAAAGTAATAGGTGTCCAGGCACATACATTATGAACTCGCTTAACCGGTTTATCTTCGGTTATTTCAACCGGGTTTTCTTGAATGGCAATTATTGTTTCCTTGTTTTCGTAAGCCCGCCTTATGAGTTGCGGTAGTTGAAAAAGGGTATGGGGACCAAAAATAAAGTTTACGTAAGGAAAACGGCTTTTTATTTCCCGGGCTAAATTTTTTTGCTGGGGCATACAGCCACCTACCCCAATAATTAAGCCCGGGTTAGCCTGTTTTAGTTTACGAAAGCGGCCAAGCAAGCCGTAAACCTTATTCTCCGCTTTTTCTCGTACGCAGCAGGTATTGACTAAGATAAGGTTGGCTTCCTCTTGTTTTTCGGCCGCAAAATAACCCAATGCCTCACAAAGGCCGGCCATTACTTCCGAGTCATATTCATTCATTTGACAGCCAAAAGTAATTATTTTATAAAGGATAACGCCACCCCTTCACTGGTTGCTGAATATTTACATATTTTATCTATTTCTTGTAACTACTCAGGTTCATAGGGGCAAAGACACAAAGGCACAAAGTTTTTTGCCTATTTGCAGATCTCTAGTAGTAGGTAGTTGACAGTTTTTAGTTTACAGAAAAGGAAGTACCAATGTTGAGACTAAAAACTCAAAACTATCCACTAAAAACTATCAATTGCCCCTCTGTGCCTACCTGAATAGTTACTATTTATTTACCTTTGTGTCTTTATTCCCCGGGGTCTTTTACTGCATCTTTCCGCTTTTGCCCCTTTTCCTGTTCTTCTTTAATTAATTTATCTTTTACCGCCCCGCATACCTTACATTTACCCGGCTTACACCGGTTTTCCAAAATATTACCACATTCCTGACATTTCCAAATAGCCATTGGTTTTACCTCCTTTTGTTAAGGGCGTTAAATTTAACGCCTCATTTTAGTTTGTTTTTCTCCTGACGTCTGACGACCAATTTTACAGCTTTCCCGAATCTTTTGAATAGCTTCGGCAGGGTCAGGAGTACCAAATACAGCCGCCCCGGCTACTAGAACATCAGCTCCTTCTTTAACGGCCAGCGGGGCTACTTGGAGGTTAACGCCGCCGTCAACTTGAATTTCAACTGGGATATCTGCCTTAAGGAGCATTTCTTTAATCACCTTAATTTTCGGCAATATTTCCATAAGAAAAGTTTGACCTCCTAAGCCAGGGTTAACGGTCATTATCACTACCAAGTCTATTAAAGGAAGAATATAGCTTAAAATTTCAGGAGAAGTAGCCGGGTTTAAGGCTACCCCAGCTTTAACGTTCCTTTTTTTAATTTCGGTTAACGTGTAGTGAAGGTGAGAACAGGCTTCCGCGTGGACAGTCACTATATCAGCCCCGGCTTCAACAAAAGAATTAATTTGACGTTCAGGTTCTTTTACCATTAAATGAACATCAAAAATCAAGCTGCTGTGAGGGCGTAAACACTTAACAATATCTGGCCCTACGGTAATCTTGGGCACAAAATGTCCGTCCATAACATCAATGTGAAGGTAGTCGGCCCCTGCGTCCTCCACTTTTTTTACTTCATCTTTTAATCGTCCAAAATCGGCCGCTAAAATAGAAGGGGCAATTTTAACCAATTTAATACCTCTTTCTTTTATTCATTTCCTTTAATAATAAAAGATAATTATGGTAACGTGAAGGATTGATTTTTCCTTCTACTACTGCTTCTTGTACCGCACAACCCGGTTCAGCAAAGTGTAAGCAATTGCTAAATTTGCAATTAACTTGATATTTATAAATTTCCACAAAACAAGAGGCCAATTCTTCCTGGTTTATATCTGGAAGAGTCAGGTTGGAAAAACCAGGCGAATCAGCGACCAAACCATTATCCGGCAAAGGAATTAACCCAACATAACGCGTGGTATGTTTTCCTTGCTTTAGTTTACGGCTTATTTCCCTGGTGTCTAAGGACAAATCAGGTATAAGGGCGTTTAAAAGACTGCTTTTACCTACTCCTGAAGGACCGGCTAAAATCGAAGTGTTGTTTTTTAAAACGTTTCTTAAATCAGCTAAACCCTGTTTTATTTTAGCGCTGGTGGTTAAAATTACGTAGCCAAGTGAACCGTAAATTTGGATAAGATTGTCAAGTTGTTGCCTTCCCTGCCTGTCGGCAGACATGGCTAAGTCAATTTTATTTAGGCAAAGCACAGCCTTAACTTTGGCCAGTTCTGTTTGGACTAAAAAACGATCTAATAGGTACAGATTAGGCTCTGGTTCTTGCAAAGAAAAAACAACCACTACTTGATTAATATTAGCTATAGAAGGTTGAAACAAGATATTTTTACGGGGAAATATTTTTTCAATTACCCCTGTAGCTGTTTGAGCAGGTTTTAGTTGAACCCTGTCGCCTACTAATACCTTTTCTTTTTCCTGTCTAAATCGTCCCCTTAAAGTACATACCCATATTTCAGCCCCGCTTTTAACGTAATAATACCCCCCCGTAATTTTAATTATCAGTCCTTCCCGGATAGAATTCACTTGATTGTTTTTGTATTCCTTTCTTCGAACAATTTTTGGTCGAGGTAAACCCGTATAAAACCATCGGGGTAATAACGCACTGTTTTTTCTATTTTATCACCGGGAGGATGATTACCAAAATAAGCAGTTCTGGTTCCGGCTGCATCGGTTACTTCTATTTTTACTTCGTGATTTATTCCGTCATTAGGAACGGGTATTTCTACCGTAACATCTCTGGGTAAAGGACCAGGGCCCTCGCTTACCACTGCTTTTACCCCGGTTTCTTTAGTTGCCTTACTGTTTTCCGGCGGCTCTTGCCTAATTATTTTGCCGTTAAGATATTGATCACTGGTTTCCCATTGGATGTTTTCATCTAAAGATAAGCCGTTTTCAGCTAGCTTATTACGTGCTTCTTCTAAAGAAAGACCCGTTAATGAAGGTACGATAATTTCTAGATTTTCACCAACCTTATCTGGAGAGATTGGCGGAGGTCCCATAGAAACATAAACAGTAACTTTACTTTCTTTCTTTAATTTTTCTTTTGGGATAGGTATTTGTTTAAAAATAAGGTCTTTGGGTACCTGTTCATGATAGCCTTCTTTAACCGGTTCTTCTAAGTTCAAGTCAACTTTTATTAGTTCTAAGCGGGCTTCATTTATGGTTTTTTGGTATAAATCAGGTACTTCTCTTAACTCAGGTCCTAAGCTTACCGTGAGCAAAATTTTGCGCGGCGGTTTTACCGGCGGGTTGGCCGGACCAATATCCTGGGCAATGACATAACCGGCCGGTACGGTATCATTATATTCTTGTCGTACCGTATATTGCAGGCCGCGCTCCTCCAACGAAGCCGCGGCTTCCTGCAGGCTTTTATTTTTTAAGTCAGGGACCTTGACTTCGGGAACATTAAAGTAACGGTTAAAAGCGTAAGCTCCGCCTCCCAGTAAAATAACAAGCGTAAAAATTACGGCTAACCACCGAAAAATAAGCCTGCTATTTTTGGTTTTTGTTTTTAAATTTCTTTTTATTTTATTCAATTCGGGTGATAATAGCTTGGTGGCAAATTCATCTTTAGGGATAAGGCGGGTAGCTTCCTCTGAATCAGGTGGAGTTTCGGCCAAATATAAAGCCATTTCTTTAGCGCTGGAAAAGCGCCGGGCAGGATCTTTTTCCATAGCTTGTAAAATTACCCGTTCCAATTGGGAATTAACCAAAGGGTTAATTTGGGACGGTGGGAGAGGCTCTTCTTGAATATGTTTTACTGCTACGGCAATTAAATTATCACCGGTATAAGGCACCTTTCCCGTAAGCATTTCGTAAAGAGTAACTCCTAGAGCATATAAATCGGACTTAGGAGTGGCCGGCTCACCGCGTACCTGTTCAGGGGAAAGGTAGTGGGCCGTTCCCATTATTGTTTCCTTACCGGTTTGCGTGACCATAGTAGTGGTAATATCGTGGGCAATGCCAAAATCCGTTAATTTAGCTTTACCGTTGGGAGTTATTAAAATATTATGCGGTTTTACGTCTTGGTGGACAATATTATTTTCGTGAGCGTGTTCCAGCGCGGTACACACCTGTAGGGAAAATTGTATAATTTGGGAAAATGGCAGGGTTTTTTCGCGCTTTAAAATTGTTTTTAGGTCCTCACCGTTAACGTATTCCATGATTAAATAATGAATATCATTTTCCTGACCAACATCGTAAATATTAACAATGTTAGGATGGGATAACCTGGCTACTGCCTGGGCCTCCCTCTGGAACCGGCGGATAAAATCTTGGTCCAGAGTAAACTCAGGACGTAATATTTTTATAGTTACCAGGCGGTGCAGCAGTTTGTCCTGACCTTTATAAACGATGGCCATTCCTCCGCCACCTAATTGTTCTAAAATTTCGTAACGGTTGCCTAATATTTTCCCCGTCATTTCATTTCCTTCCTTCTAAAGCTAACTAAAGCTAACGGTTAATAAGAGCGGCTCTTAATATTTCTCTGGCTATAGGGGCAGCTACTATTCCCCCTGCTCCTTTTTGCTCCACCACTACCGCTACCACTACCCGCGGGTTTTCTGCCGGGGCGAACCCAACAAACCAGGCGTGGGTTTTCCCTTGTGGATTTTGGGCTGAACCAGTCTTACCCGCTACATTAAAACCTGGAATAGTCGCTGCCTGTCCCGTACCACGTTCTATTACCGCTCGCATGGCTTCGTTAACTAACCCGGCTACTAATGGCGTAGTTGCTATTTTCCACTTTTTAAGAGCAGTTTTTTTTAAGGTCTTCCCGTTTGGGGACCGGACTTCTTGCAAAAAGTAAGGTTTCATAATTACCCCTGCGTTGGCTATGCCCGCTGCCGCTAAAGCCATTTGCAATGGACTTACCGTAATCTGCCCCTGGCCAATGGCGTTGCTGGCCAGTTCTGGTTTGCTAATTTGGCCGGGAGGAGGTATTTTACCGGGCAAATAAATTTCTCGCCATAATTTTTCTCCATCCCCTGGATTTTGGTTAAACCCAAAAGAAAGGGCATTTTGGTAAAATTTATCCTGACCCAGGGCCAAACCTAAACGGGCAAAATAAGCGTTACAAGAAACAGCTAAGGCTTGTTGAAAGTAAACTTCTCCGTGTACGGCGTGGTCGGTTAAGCGAAATCCATCTATTATAAGGCTTCCAGTACAATTATATGTTCCATGCGTCACCTCAGGAATATAAGTCAACGCTCCGGCAAGGGTAATAATTTTAAAAATAGAACCAGGAGGGTAAACTCCCTGGGTAGCCCGGTTCAAAAAAGGGGCGGCCGGATCTTTTTTTAAAAGATCAAATTCAGTTATTTTTTTTCCTGGACCTAAATTTACTAATCTATCAATTGTATTAGGGTCATAACCAGGGGCACTGGCTAAGGCAAGTACCGCCCCTGTTTTAGGATCAAGAGCAACTATGGCCCCCCGTTGGTTATTTAGTAACTGTCGGGCCAAGTGCTGTAAATTAGCGTCCAAAGTAAGAATCAAATCATTACCTGTTTGAGGGCGCCGCGCCAGCCGGTTAATAAAATTTTTAAGCTTACTAACTTTACTTATCCCTAAAAGTTCCTGGTTATAAACTGATTCTAAACCAGTATGTCCGTATCGTAAAGAGACAAATCCGATTAAAGGGGCAAAATCTTCTCCTTGCGGATAAATACGTTTTTTAAGCCCCCCTTGCGCGACGGTTTTGGCCAGCACCACCCCGTGACAATCGTAAATTGTGCCGCGCTGAATTTTGGCTTCTAGGGCTACTGCCCTTTTATTGTACGGGTGGTTGGCTAAAACAGGACCTTGCCAGAAGTTAAGGTAAAACAAATAAATAATTAAAATGATAAAAAGGCCGGTTAAAAAATAAGCCAGTTTCCGGATATTAGCAGCCATTAAAACCCTCTAGACCTATCTGAGTATTCTTGGGAAACAACCAGCAATAAACCCAAAATAATAAAATTTGCCACTAAAGAACTGCCTCCATAGCTGATAAAAGGAAGGGTTATTCCGGTTAAGGGTAAAAGTTTCGTTACTCCAGCAATAATAATAAAGGTTTGTAAGCCTATTAAAGCAGTTAAGCCGCCGGCCAACAAGGCAGCAAATTCATCTTTTGCTTTTACGGCCAGTTGAAAACCGCTGTAAAAAAACAATAAATATAAAATTATAATTCCTGTTCCACCTAGTAGCCCTATTTCTTCAGTGATTGCCGCAAAGATAAAGTCTGTATGGACGGCCGGGATAAAATTGGGGTAACCATTACCTAACCCGGTGCCTGTAAAACCTCCGGCGCTTATGGCAAAGAGTGACTGGAGTACCTGGTAACCAACAGTATCAGCGTATGGCCAGGGATTAAGCCATACTTCTATTCGCCAACGAATGTGTTCAAAATAATGATAACAAAACGCTGTTCCTATTAAAAAAAGACCTGCTCCGCTGATGGTGTAAATGATACGGGCCGTGGCCACGTAAACCATGGCTAAAAAGGTGCTAAAATAAATAAGAGCCCCCCCCAAATCCTTTTGAAAAATTAATAAAAGCAAGGAAATGGCCCACATTCCAACCAAAGGCCCCCACTCTTGGGGTCCAGGCAAAGTAAAACCATAAAAATTACGGGTACCCTTGGTTAAAATTAACCTGTTTTCGGCTAAAAAAGAAGCTAAAAATAAAACGAGCAATATTTTTACAAATTCGGAGGTTTGAATATGGAAAAGACCTAAGTCAAGCCAACTTTTCGCGCCTCCTTGTTCTATTCCCCAGAAAATGGGTAAAACTAATCCTATTATTCCTAAAACAGCATAGATATATTTATAATCGGCTAAGAAATTGTAATTGCGCAAGAAACAGGTTATGATGGTAACTATTGCTAAACCAGCTAATAACCAGATAAACTGACGTAAGGCATAAGTTTGGTTTAACCGATAAAGAAAAATTAAGCCGGTATAGGAAAAGATAGCTACCAGAGGTAATAAATATTGGTTACCGCTAAAATCAAGGTGCTGCCACAGGTAACTAAGAGCGAAAAAGGCAAGGATTAAAACTCCCGCCGCGGTTAAAAATAATCCTTTATTATCAACCGGTCTGACTAAATAAATTGTTCCCATGCCAGTTAAAAAATAAGTACTGGCAATCAAAAGAAGGGCTCTTTCTTTTAAGCGTGCCGTGACTAACATTTAATCCACCGCCACTAAAATGACTGTAATATTATCAGCTCCTCCCCGTTCCAAGGCCATTTCAGTTAGGTTATGGACCGCTTGTTTTACTTCAGCCGCGTTGTTTACTAAATGGTGTATTTCTTCAGGCGTTACGTAATTAGTCAATCCATCGGTACATAATAATATTTTATCTTGCGTCCTTAAAGTTATTTTGCTTATTTCCGCCTTTACGCTTGAATCAATGCCTAGAGCCCGGGTTAAAATGTGGCGTTTTGGGTGGGTCCGGGCCTGGTCAGCGGTAATAGTGCTGTTGGCTACTAAGTTTTGAACAACCGTATGGTCTTCGGTTAATTGTTTGATTTGTCCTTGGCGAAGTAAGTAAAGGCGGCTGTCCCCAATATGAGCCAGATATAAATGATTGTTTTGAATTAAGGCTGCCGTGAGGGTAGTACCCATCCCTTGGTACCTCTTGTTCTGTTGGGAAATAAGGTATATCTGATGATTAATTTCTTGCATTCCCTTGGTTAAAAGAGTTTCCTGGTCAGAATAAAATTCCAGGTAAGTACGGATGAAATCTGCTAATTTTTGGGTAGCCAGGCGGCTGGCAATCTCGCCTGCTTGGTGACCACCCATACCGTCAGCTATGGCAAATAGTCCTATGTCGGGACAGATACAAAAATTATCCTCGTTTTGTTTGCGAACTAGCCCCGTCTCAGTTGCTTGGCTCCATTTCATATTTTTACCCCTTAAACTGAAGAACCGTATTACCAATTTTGATCAAGTCATTAATCTTTAAAACGGCCGGTTTTTCAAGGCGTTTTTTGTTTAGGTAGGTTCCATTTAAACTTTCCTGGTCCAAAATCCAGTAGCGGCCCTTTTTTTGAATAATTAAGGCGTGTTTTAAAGAAACATAAGAGTCATTGATGGCTAAATCATTGCTTGCTTCCCGGCCCAGGCTCAATTTTTGGGTCAGGTTAAAAAGCATTCCCTTTTTTAATTCCGGATCAGTTGCGGTTATAACAACTAGCCCGTAATTTTTTTGCTTAACCTGATGGTCAATTTGAAATAATCCTACTTTAACGATAAACAAATACAAAAAAATAATTAAAAGCCCATGAAGAATAATTAATAAAAAACTTAACATTATATACCTTAATATGCCTTAAGGTAAAAAATTAAAAAGTAAAAGCGAAGTGCCTGCTTTAATGGTATCCCCGGCCTTTAACGGGTGGGTGGTAATTTTTTTGCCGTTAACAAAAGTCCCGTTAGTGCTTTCTAAATCAGTTAGGATATATTTTCCCTGTTGGTATTCTATTTTTGCCTGGTGCCGGGATACACTGTGATCATTTAAAATTATATCACAGGAATCATGGCGTCCGATAATCATAGGGCTTGTTTTAAGATAGAATGTTTTACCAACTGCCGTACCCGTGTTAAGTATAAGTTGTCCTTTTGGTTCCGGAAAGTTATTTTGGGCAGGAATAACGTTTTTAATTGGTTTAAAACAAAGGGTGTTTTTTTCATCTTCTTCCTTTTTTTCGGCCAGGGGCGGTTCATTTTCAACCCCTACCCCCTTGTTTATTTTTACCTCCTCAAAGCTTCCTTCGACATGTAATTGGCCCGTTTCCAGGTTTTCATCCGCCTGGAAAAAAATTTGCGGGGGGGCAATTAAAATATGCTTTTTTTCGGCTGCTTTTTTTTCAACGTAATCTTTAAGTTCCCTGGTTAATAAGGGGACAATGGGTATTACCGCCTGCAAATCCTCCGGATATAAATAAACAAGATACTTATTAGGAACGTATGTATGGTTAATACTCACTCTTTTGCGGTCTCTCATTTCCCGGGTTAACTTTTTGGCGATTTCCAAAGGGTGAACGCGACCCTTATATTTATCATGAAAAAACTTCTCAATATATTTTTCTAAACTTCCCTCTATGCTTAAAAAAAGCCCCATTACATCACCTTCAGTACAAGCCTTGACTTAGACGTGTTTAATGTTACTTCCTAATAATATTATTATACTATATTACCTTATTTCTACAAGAAAAACCGTAAAACTTTCTTTTTCTAATCTTTAGTTCCTAACCTTTGGTTTGCAGAAAGGGGGTTGCCTCTTAAAAATTCTTGGATAGCCAACCGTTTGCCTCCTTCTGCTTGCAATTCCATAATCCATACCTGACCTTCCCCTGTTTGAACCAACAAGCCCTTTTCCGGGGAGGCAGTTAAAACTTGACCGGGGAGTGGGTTAAGTACTGTTAAAGGGTAAAGTTCAGGGTTAATTTCAGGCTTATTTATTTTTACGCGGTAAATTTTTAATGTTCGTTCATCCCGGGTTGTTTTTGCTCCCGGCCAGGGGTCCATCCCCCTGGTATGATTGAAAATAGCCCGGGCTGGTTTTGACCAGTCAATTATTTCATCCTCACGTCTTAAAGGTGGGGCGAAAGTTGCCCGACTGTGGTCTTGCGGTTGCGGTTTTAATTTACCTTGGACCAATAAGGCCAGGGTTTTTACCAGCAGGTCCGCTCCTTGTTTGGCCAGGCGGTCATGTAGCGTACCTGCATTATCTTCTTTTCTAATAGGAATTGTTTCTTGAAGCAAAATATCCCCTTCGTCTAATTTTTCATTTATAAGCATGGTAGTTACCCCGGTTTTGGTTTCCCCGTTTATAATGGCCCGGTGAATAGGAGCGGCGCCGCGATATTGAGGTAATAATGAGGCGTGAAGATTAATGCAGCCATACGAGGGCAAGGAAATAATTTGAGGGGGAATAATTTGACCAAAGGCAACGATAATAATTACTTTGGGTTGTAGGCGGGCCAACACATCCAGAAATCCTGGCTCTTTTACGTGAAGGGGCTGGTAAATTGCCAGGCCGTGAGAAAGAGCAAACTCTTTTATGGGGGGTGGTTGTATTTTTTTTCCTCTCCCGCGGGGACGGTTTGGTTGGGTTACTACCCCTACGACCTGGTGGCCGTGAGTTAAAAGTTTTTCTAAGGACGGTAGGGCAAAAGATGGAGTGCCCATAAATACTATCCGCATAATAAGCTCTACCTCACTCTCTTTTTATTTTAACTGCCCGGTCAATAAATAAAATACCGTCCAGGTGGTCAATTTCGTGCTGTAAAGCTCTGGCCAAAAGACTATTAGCCTTAATTTTTATTTCCTTGCCGTGACGATTAAGACCGGTAACAAGTACTTGGGTTGCTCGCGGCACTTCACCAAGTATACCGGGAATACTCAAGCAACCTTCAGTACCTAATTCTTGGCCCTCGCTATTGACGATACTAGGGTTGATTATCTCAATTAACCCTTCACCTGCGTCAATTACAATTACTCTTTTAGAAATACCAATTTGAGGAGCAGCAAGACCTACCCCTTTATAGAAGTACATTGTATCCTGTAAATTGTTTAATAACTTATGGATGTTGGTAGTAATTTTGGTAACTTTTATTGCTTTGGTCCGTAAAATTTTATTATTTTCTTTTATAATCTGGTAAATAGCCATTCTTTGCTCCTACCTCCTGAAAAAGATGTCGGTCGTCAGTCATTAGAAAAAAACAAGGGTCAATGAACCTTCTTCCCTCCCCCTTTGAGGGGGAGGGTTATTTTCTTACATCATATTTTGCGGGTCCAGGTCAACCACAAGCTTTACTTTCCTCTTTAAAACGGTTTTTTCTTCGTACCAGTTTAAGGCTATTTGAGCGGCGGCACGTAAAATTGTAATCTCTTTGGCCTTAAGAATCAAGTGCCAGCGGTAATGGTCTTTAATTTTAGCTAAAGGAGCCATCACGGGTCCTAATATTTCTATTTGCTCCTCCTGCAAAGGCGTTAAATTTAACGCCTTTAATTTTAATTTAGCGCCAAGTTCACCGGCGGCTTTAGCTGCTATGTCCGGATCGGTGCCGGATAAAACCAAGCGGCATAATCGAGTAAAAGGGGGGTAATTCATTTTACGGCGCACCATCATTTCCTGACGAAAAAAGTCCAGATAAACCTGTTTTTGGGCGGCTACTATGGCGTAGTGTTGCGGTGAATAAGTTTGTACCAGTACCTCTCCCCCCTTGCTGCTGCGACCGGCCCGGCCCGCTACCTGCATCAGCAATTGAAAGGTGCGTTCGCTGGCCCGGAAATCAGGCATATGTAAGGTAATATCGGCATTTATTACCCCTACCAGGGTTACCCCAGGTATATCCAATCCTTTAGCCACCATTTGCGTCCCAATTAAGATATCTGCCTCGCCTTCCTGAAAAGTCATAATAATTTGCCGGTGAGCATTTTTCCGGCTAACCGTATCTTTGTCCAAACGCAATACCTTAGCCTGGGGAAAAAGAAGGGTTATTTCCTTTTCTATTTTTTGGGTTCCGGCGCCAAAATAGCCCAAATATTGCTCTTGACAATCAGGACATAGAGAGGGGGCGGGAAGGAGATAATTACAGTAATGACAAATTAAATTATTGTTTGCATGGTAGCACAAAGAAATATTACAGTGGGGACATTTCATGACCAAACCGCAAGCCCGGCAAAAAACAAAAGTAGCGTAACCCCGGCGGTTTAAAAATAAAATAATCTGTTCTTTTTTATTTAAACGGTCTTGTATTGCTTCCTGTAAAGGCTGACTGAAAAGATGCCGGTTTCCCCCCTTTGCTTCTTGGCGCATATCTATAATTCGGATTTCTGGTAAGGGGCGCCTATCTACCCGATGAGAGAGTTCTGATAACCGGAAAGGCCCGCCGGATAAAGCACGGGAATAAGAATAAAGCGACGGGGTAGCGCTGCCCAATACTACTACTGCCTGGTATTGTTTGGCTAAACGTAAAGCAACCGTGCGCGCGTGGTAACGCGGGTTTTCTTCTTGTTTGTATGATGGTTCGTGTTCCTCATCAATTACCACCAGGCGTAAATCTGTTACCGGGGCAAAAATAGCCGAACGGGTACCTAAAATTACCCTGGCTTCCCCACTTTGGACCCGGTTCCAGTCATTAAACCTTTCGCCGGCCGAAAGGCGGCTGTGCAAGATAGCTACGGTGGAGCCAAAACGGGCGTAAAAAATGTCTACCATTTGGGGTGTTAAGGCAATTTCCGGGACCAGGATAA
This sequence comes from Peptococcaceae bacterium SCADC1_2_3, assembly GCA_000681355.2. Lineage (GTDB taxonomy): Bacteria > Bacillota > Desulfotomaculia > Desulfotomaculales > Nap2-2B > SCADC1-2-3. The sequence goes on along the minus strand of JJNX02000009.1, from coordinate 4,376 downwards.
TGGCCTGGCCTCCTAGAGAAATCACCTGTTGTACGCATTGCAGGTATACCTCTGTTTTGCCGCTGTCCGTTATCCCGTGAAGCAAGAAGACCTCGGGATTTTTGGCCTGGATGGCCGTGTTAATAAGGCCAGAGGCGGCCTTTTGGTTCGGGTTAAGAACCAAAACCTCATTTTTTGGGGTTTTATCCAGCGGGCTAGTTCCGGCTGGTCCAGTATACACCCTTTCGGATAATAGTCCTTTTTTCACCAGTACGTCTATCAGGCCAGAGGATACGCCGGCCAAGGCAGCTAATTTTGTCCGGGAAAGACCGGGGTTGGTTAGGGCAACCTGCCATAGGGCAGTTTGTTTAGGGGTAAGGAGTAAGGAGGATGAAATTTCAGTGTTGTCTGATTTTACCGGCCAGTATTCTTTTAACTTCCGGCAAACGGTTGCTTTTAGGCGCGGCCCAATAACTACTTGCATGGCCTCCACCGTGGGACGTAAATAATAGGCCGCCATCCAGCGGGCTAAAGCTAGTTGGGAAGGGGTAAATAACGGCCCATGGTCTAAAACAGCCGTAATTTCTTTTACCTTTTCGGCAGGTTGGTCTGAGTTAAGCCCAACCACATAACCATCGGCCGCCCTTCGGCCAAAAGGTACCTTTACGCGAGCCCCTATTTGCACCTTATTTTCTAATTCTTCAGGAACGGCGTAAAGAAAAGTTTTATCTACCTGGCGAACGACGATATTAACTAATACTTCGGCAAACAAAAACCCGCCTCCTGATTTTAAAAGTTCATAGTAACTTTATGTAGGGGCATTAAATTTAACGTCCCTACAAAATATTTTAACGGGACTTTAAAATCTGTGAAAACCGGCCGCGTTAAAAAATTAAATAAGTCACTAATGATATTATACCACGAACCAAAGACGAGAAAATCAGTATTTTAATTTATTGGTTTTAAGTTTACTGGGCTTGGGCTATTAAACGGCTGTCTTTTCCTCTTAATTCCAGGCGTAATTCTATAAGCAAATCTCGCAGCCCGGCCGCCTTTTCAAATTCTAGTTTCCGGGAAGCTTCCCGCATTTCTTTTTCTAACCGGGTAATGGTTTGTTTTAATTCTTTTTTCGTTAATTTACCGGTTTTTGTCTTTGCTTGATAAATTGACTCGCTTTCCGCTACTTTACTGGTGGCTTCAATAACCCCATAGACCTTTTTTGATATTGATTGGGGAATGATACGGTGTTTTTGGTTGTAAGCCAATTGTATTTTGCGGCGGCGTTCACTTTCTTTAATTGCCCGTTCCATAGAAAGGGTAATCCTATCTGCGTACATAATTACTTTTCCTTTTATATTGCGGGCTGCTCTTCCGGCAGTTTGAATTAAAGAGCGTTCTGAACGCAGGAAGCCCTCTTTATCGGCATCAAGAATAGCGACTAAGCTTACTTCGGGTAAATCAAGACCTTCACGCAAAAGATTGATGCCCACTAAAACATCAAAAACTCCCAGGCGCAAATCACGTAAAATTTGCATGCGTTCAAGGGCGTTAATCTCGGAATGTAAATAGCGCACTTTTACTCCCAACTCCTGAAAGTAAGAGGTTAAGTCTTCCGCCATTTTTTTAGTTAAAGTGGTAACAAGCACCCTTTCCTTGCAGTTTACCCGCTGCGTAATTTCGCCAAATAAATCGTCAATTTGTCCTCTGGTAGGCTTTACCTTCATTTCTGGGTCTACCAGACCAGTAGGGCGAATGATTTGTTCTACAACTTGCTTGCTATTTTCTAATTCGTACGGGCCAGGCGTTGCCGAAACATAAATAATCTGGCTAAGCTTGCTTTCAAATTCGTGAAATTTTAAAGGACGGTTATCAAAAGCGGAAGGCAAGCGAAAGCCAAATTCCACCAGCGTTTCTTTACGCGAGCGATCACCTTCATACATGCCCCGGATTTGGGGAACGGCCACGTGAGACTCGTCAATAAACATTAAAAAATCTGGCGGGAAATAATCAAGCAAGGTGTAAGGTGGCTCGCCAGGTGAGCGTCCGCTAAGATGGCGGGAGTAATTTTCAATTCCTTTGCAGTAACCCATTTCGCGCATCATTTCCAAATCATAATTAGTTCTTTGCTCTAAGCGCTGGGCTTCTAAGAGTTTTCCTTGCTTTTTTAAGGCAGCCAGTCTTTCGGGTAATTCCGCCTCAATACTCTGGGTAGCCTGCTGCATACGCTGGTAAGATACCGCGTAATGACTGGCCGGAAAAATGGAAACATGCTGGCGTTCCCCTATAATTTCCCCGGTTAAGACGTCAAACTCCAAGAGACGCTCTATTTCATCCCCCAAAAAATCCACCCTGATAGCGTGATCTTCAGCCGCAATAGGAAAAATTTCTAGTACATCACCCTTAACCCTAAACTTGCCGCGGGTAAAATTAACGTCGTTGCGCTCAAATTGAATATCCACCAGCTTGCGCAGTATTTTCTCCCGGTTTAAAACCGTCCCCCGCCGCAGCGAGAGGACTAAATTGTTATATTCCTGAGGGTCTCCCAGACCGTAAATACAGGAGACGCTAGCTACAATAATTACATCTCGCCTTTCAAATAGGGAACAAGTAGCGGAATGGCGTAATTTATCTATTTCTTCATTAATTGAAGAGTCTTTTTCTATATAAGTGTCTGTTTGAGGAAGATAAGCCTCGGGTTGGTAATAGTCATAATAGCTAATAAAGAATTCAACCGCATTATCAGGAAAGAATTCCTTAAATTCAGCGCAAAGTTGAGCCGCTAAAGTTTTATTTGGGGCCAGGACAAGAGTGGGCCTTTGTAAAGTTTGAATAACGTGAGCCATAGTGTATGTTTTGCCGCTTCCCGTAACGCCCAAAAGCGTTTGGTGGCGGTAGCCCTTTTTAATTCCTTCTATTAGAGCGTTAACTGCTTTTGGTTGGTCCCCTCTTAAGGGAAAAGGTAATTTTAATTGAAACATCAAGCCAATATGCACCACGCTTTAAAAATTTAGGATCTATATTTTTTGTAACTACTTAGGTTCGTAGGCACAAAGGCACAAAGGCACAAAGTTTTTTTGCCAGACTTGCAGATCTCTTTAGGATTTAGGATTTAGGATTTAGCTAGCCCCTACGTTTTCGTTTCCCCTACATCCTAGCCCCTACATCCTAATCCCTACTGTTTGCCCCTATGTGCCTACCTGTATATTTTACTTAAATTTTTACCCCGGGGCAATTGTTTACTTGATTACTAACCGGCGCATTAAATAAATGGGAAAAGGAAATAAGAGGATAGTAAAAACTAAAAGCCAAAGCAAATCCAGCCATAAGACATTGCCTAACTGACCCAATATTAATCCGCGGCTGAGATTAACTGCGTGGAAAAGAGGATTAAACCAGGCGATTTTTTGGATAAATTGCGGTAGGCCGGAAAGAGGGAAGAAAATACCGGAAAATAAAAACACTGGGGTCATAATTAAAGTAAAAAAGTAATTAAAACTTTCTATTCTAGGAACTAAACCGGTCCAGATTATAGAGATAATGGCGAAAAATAATCCTGCCAGTGCCAGTAAAAAGGGCATTAAAATTACCCAGGGTGAAGTTACCAGACCCAAAACCAGAGTAACCAACAAAAAAATAATCCCGTAAAGAGTACTTTTAAAAGCACCATACATAATTTCACCGGCTATTACGTCATCTATGTTTATTGGGGTGGTTACCATGGCTTGAAAAGTTTTTTGGAATTCCATCCTTACAAACGTTCCGTAAGTACATTCGTAAGAAGCAGCAAACATGGCCGAGGAAACTACCAGGCCCGGAGCAAGATATTTAAGGTACGGTAAGCCTTCTATGGGCTGAACATAAGCGCCTAAGCCTATTCCCAAGGCTACCAAATAAAGAAAGGGTTCAATAAAATTAAAGGTTATATTTACCTTCCAGTTACGGGAAAAAACAATCAAGTGTCGCTTAAAAACACGCCAAACTAATGGAGAAATGTCTATTTGAAAAAAACTACCCATCTAAAAACCTGTTTTTATCCCCTTAATATTATTTAAACTTCTTAATCCTTAGATTACAACTGTAATAATTATAGCATGGATAGGTTATCTACGGAAAGATTATCTTCAAGTAGACCAGATTCTTTATTAGGTACTAGTATAACATTTCATCAAAATACTTACATTAGAAAGCATGAGCAAAATCGAATTTCTTCCAGCGATGCACAACAGGAGAATCATTGATTTCCTTAATTCCCAGTAGGATTCTTTCTTTAAGTTCCTGTTTGGAATTCACGCGAATGTGCTTCAGGAATGTTCTTGCCATTTTACCAAAGAGCGTTTCCACGAGATTTAACCAGGACCCGTGTTTGGGAGTATGAACATAAACGAATCGACCCGGTA